>NZ_JADCBK010000034.1 GCF_020253525.1 Aquidulcibacter sp. | reverse complement strand
GGCCGGCTTCGGTGGCGTGGAGGATGGCATAGCCAATGCCGCGCTGGGTGAAAGCCTCTTCGGCCGCTACCATCAAGCGCTTTGCAATGCCTTCACCACGCCGATCCGGCATGACAAAGAGATTGAGCACATAGCCGCGTCGATCATCCATCGGGTGGCTCGGGTGGGGTGGCCAGTCAATCACCATCAGCCCAATGCCCGCAATCGGCAGCCCATTGTCTTCCGCGATAATGCCAAAATACCGACCATCGGCTAACCGCGGCTTTAGCCACGTGCAGAATGAGGCCCTCATGAGATCGAGATCGGCCTGCGCACGACCGGCCTCTTGAAACATCAACTCTCGATGTGAACAAATTAGGTCGAGATCATTTATGGTAACAGTTCTTAAATTCATGGTTCGCGGCCGCCAAGAAATCGCATTATCCGTATATGGTGGGCCGCACGCTCTCAGCCGCACTTAGGACAAAATACAGGAAGACTGGGGTGGACTGATACATTTTCGCGCTGTTCCCACAGCTTAGCTGTCCGCACGTTCGTACAAGCCCAGCAAATGGAGCATTGAAATGCGCACGATTTCTATCGAGATCTCTTGATGATGAAGCCGTTTTCGATTGTTGAGAAGCCGATCTTTGGGTAGTAGCTCATCGCATCCGGCGCAGAGAGCAAAATAAGAGCGGTTTGGGGGCCAATCGCTTCTTGAGTTTTCTCAATGAGTACTTTCCCAATTCCCATATTTTGAAATTCTTTTTGAACAGCTAGATCGGAAAGATAGCAACAATAACAAAAGTCGGTTAGCGATCGCGCGACACCAATCAAGTGATCTTCGTTATAGGCGGCAATGACTAGGTTTGAATTCCTGTACATTTGGGAAATTCGATCGAAGTCATTCGTCGGTCTTTTAAGACCTGAACTGTCGTAAACTCGTATGATCTCTTCTATGGGGATAGGTGGGTTAATCTTGTACTGAATCACGTTTAACTCCACTATCGAGCTGCAAGGAATTTGGAAGTTAATCTTTTATTTTCAAAATGTTAAGTCCTAATCTCAGGGCTTGCCACTTGGCATATTTCGCGACATTTCACCAGCACAGTGCAGCAGAATCACTTTGTCCATTGGTGACAGGTCGGCCGAGCCCCCCAACTCATCCCTCCAACGCCTTAATCATTTCCACCCGAGTCGCATGTCGGCCGCCTTCAAAGTCGGCGGTCAGGAACGCGTCGACAATATCGAGCGCGAGGCCAAGGCCCACGACGCGCGCACCGATAGACAGCATATTGGCGTCATTGTGCTGGCGGATCATCCGGGCGGAGAAGGTGTCCATACAGACGCCACAGCGTACGCCTTTTACCTTATTGGCGGCCATCATAATGCCCTGGCCCGTGCCACATAGCAAAATACCGAATGGATACTGCCCAGAAGCCACCAGACGTGCAGCCTCGGCGCCGCGTTCGGGATAGGGCGTGCTTTCGGTTGTCATGGGGCCCAGATCATCGACCTCCCACCCCAGAGCGGTCACGTGGTCGAAAATGGCGCGCCGCAACTCAATCGCGGCGTGATCGCTGGTGAGAACAAGGCGTTTAGTGACCGTCATGGAAAAAATCTATTTGCCGTGGTGGCGACCAATACTGGCCTTGATGCGCTCTAGTGTTGCGCCACGAATAGCCATCTTATTGCCGTGATAAGCATGGCCCGGCAATTGGGCAAGCTGGGCTGCCACGGCAATGGCTTCGGCTTCGACTTTGTCTAAGCTGGTTAAATGATCAAGGTAGCCCGCCTCTACAGCACCTTCAGAATCATAAATATGGGCTTGCACCACGGCTTTGGTCATATGCAGCGGGTTTAAGCGGTCTTTGGAAAGTTCCAGCGCAAAGATCGGCAAGACCATGCCATTGATTGTTTCATTCGCCCCAATCTTATAAGGGCCTGCCGCGCCAATGCGCGTATCGCAGGCGTGTAAGATAAATACGCCCATCGCAATCGCATGGCCCGTACAAGCCGCCACCACGGGCAGGGGGTTGCCATATAGGCGTACCAGAAGACCAGCCCCGGCATCGAGAAGCGCAAGGGCAGCCTCAGGGCCAGAAGCCGTCAAGGCTTGCAGATCAAAGCCACCCGAGAAGCGGCCTTCACGGCCTGCCAACACAATGGCTTTGGCTTTCGCTTCGGCTTCATCCAAAGCAGCATGGAGGGAAGCCACCATGGCCTGATTGATCACATTGGCCTTGCCATCATCCATCCGGATCACAGCCACATCGCCCATGAATTCCACGCTCGCACTCATGTCACGGCTCCCTGTTTGTTTCTGCTCTCTTTCCGGCCAGACTAGTAGAGATAACCTTTTGTGGGTCAACTGGGCAGATGCAAGTCGACGGACCAGCGTGCAACAAAGGTGATTTGACCTTGGACACCTGCCTCTTTAATCCAAGCCGCACCGGGGTCGGATAGAAAGAGGCATAACATGTTGGATATGGCGACGCAGGGCGAAGATGTGCAATCAGGTGTGACCCGCCTCACCATTCGTCGGCCTGATGACTGGCACGTGCATCTGCGGGATGGTGCCATGTTAGCCGCTGTCGTCAATTACACGGCGCGCCAGTTTGCCCGCGCCATTGTTATGCCAAACCTCGCCCCGCCTGTGACGACGACGGCGCTGGGTGCGGCCTATCGAGACCGCATTGTAGCGGCGACAGATCCCGCCCTCACATTCACCCCTTTGATGACGTGCTATCTGACCGATCACAGCGATCCGGAGGATATTTCAAACGGCTTTCTGACCGGCGTCTTCACGGCCTGCAAGCTCTATCCCGCCCATGCCACCACCAATTCCAGCCATGGCGTCACCGACTTTAAGAAGCTTTATTCCGTGTTTGCAGCCATGGAAAAGATCGGCATGCCGCTTCTCTTGCATGGCGAAGTTACCGAATCCCACATCGATATTTTCGACCGGGAAGCCGTTTTCATTGATCGCATCTTGAGCCAAATCGTCCGCGATTTTCCGGGCCTGAAGATTGTGTTTGAACATATTACGACCGCCGATGCCGTGGCTTTTGTGGAAGGGTCCAGCCACCCAATTGCGGCGACCATCACGCCCCATCACCTTGATTTTAATCGCAATGCTATGTTCGAAGGCGGCATTCGCCCGCACTTTTATTGCTTGCCCGTGGCTAAGCGCGAGACCCATCGTCTGGCCTTGCGTAAGGCGGCTGTCTCAGGTTCGCCCAAGTTTTTCTTAGGCACCGATTCTGCCCCGCACGCGATTGGCGACAAGGAATCGGCCTGTGGCTGCGCCGGCATTTTCAACGCGCCTTATGCGATTGAAAGCTATGCCAAGACCTTTGAGGAAGAAGGCGCGCTCGACAAGCTCGAAGGTTTTGCCAGCCTCTTTGGTCCCCGCTTTTATGGCCTGCCCGTAAACGAAGAAACGGTGGCGCTAGAGAAGGTTCCGGTTGCGGTGCCCGCTAGCCTCGCCGCAGCTGGCACCCAAGTTGTTCCCTTCCACGCGGGGCAAACCTTGGCTTGGAAGTTTATGGGCTAAATTGGCCATAAAGGCGCAAGTGTTTCTGGGGAAGCTTTTCGGGTCGAGTTCTTCAGAGGGTGTGAGAAGAAACTGGTGCCACAGGCGAGGATTGAACTCGCGACCTCATCATTACCAATGATGCGCTCTACCACTGAGCTACTGCGGCATCGGACGCGGAAAACCCTGCGTCTGCGTTTGAAGGCGCGCTGATACCCCGCTTACCCCTTTCTGAAAAGGGGTCTGACGCATATCATCTTCACATGAACGAATCGCTACCCCCAAAAATCGCAGTTAATGCACCGGCTAAATCACAAGGGGCTAAGAAACCCTCCAAAGAAGAGCGGTTGAAGGCCGCTCTGCGTGATAATCTCAAGCGGCGCAAAGCAGCCGCCCGTAAGGCCGATCCAGCCTGAGGCTCACGTTGAGCCAACGCGCAAGTCGGCAACATCAATGCTTTGGCTCAGCGCCACTTGGCCTTGTTCGCCGCATATATCGACCTTCAGCTTTGGCCCGCCCATTTTGTTCCAGACAATGTCGATCAGGCCAAAATTGCGGGCGCGATAGGCTTCCCCAACCCGAAGCGCATTGGGTGGCAGCACATGCCACACCTCGGTCAGGCCCGAAGAGGTAAAGTCCCACAAGGGGTAAGGCACATTGGCATCAAGGCGCGAAACCTCGCCATAATGTGTATCACCCGATAAGCAGATCAGGCCACCTGCTTTGGTCTTGCGGATCGTTTCGATCAAGCGCTGATGGTCTTGCGCATAATTGATCCAAGCCTCCCAGCCCGGAAAATCCGCAATGACTTGGAGGGAGCTTGCCAGAATGCGGATGTCGGCCGGCAGACGCAATTGGGCCTCTAGCCAGCGCCATTGATCCTCACCCAACATCGAGGCCTTAAGCTCTGGATTGCGCGCATAGGGGCCAGGCACGGGCTTGCCTGCCGCGGCGAGCTCTTTCTCCCATTGCCCATAGCTCTTGCCGCCCAAATCAAGGCGCAGGATTTCTGAGCGATTAAAGCGCAAGTCTGGCAGAATGATCTGGATACGTTTGCCTGCAGGGCCAAACATATAGGCGCTATAAATGCCATCGCGGCTGCGCCGTGGGCTGGTGGCAGCCTCACCCCAGAAGTCGCAAAAAATCTTCCGCGCCTCTTCCTTCATCGGATACTCGCCACCCGCATCATTCTCGCCAAAGTCATGATCGTCCCAGACGGCGAGGATAGGCGTGGTTTCGCGCAATTTTTGGAAGCCGGGCTTTTGGGCCAATTGGGCATATTTCGCGCGCATCTCCTCTGGATCGCGCGTGTCGAGATAGACATTGTCGCCCAGGAAAATGAACAGGTCGGGTTTGGCGGCCAAGATCGCGTCCCAAATGGGTTGGTCCTTGGATTGTTTGGCACAAGAACCAAAGGCAATCCGGTTTAGGGCCTTACTCGATAAGGCCTGCGCCCCACTTGGCAGCACATCAGGCCCGGCAGAGGCAAGACTGGGGGCAGCCACAAGGCCTGCTGCAAGACTTAAGGCATCACGTCGACTGGCGGTCATGGCAAAGCTCCTCAAAAAAAGGGGGCCCAAAGCCAGTGCCTTGAGCCCCTCAGGTGCCCGGGGGGGACTTGGGTTAGAAGGCCTTCTTTAGGGTGAAGACTACTTGCTGGGGCGCACCGGCCAGCAAGGTCTGATTATCGCCGCTATTGCCAAAGCCGTTAGAGCCAATGGTCGAGACATAGCGCTCGTCGGTTGCATTGGTGACGTTTAGCTGGGCTTCGAGGCCTTCGAGCAAGTCATTGCCGCTAAAGCGATAGCCCAGCGTTAGTTCGGCCAAAGTATAGGCGTCGACTTTGCCATTCACATCGTCATTCAAATAGGTGAAGTAACGCTCACCCGTGTAGGACGCGCCCAATTTGGCAAATAGGCTGCCATTGTCATAGGAAAGCTCGCCCTTGAACAAGATTTCCGGCGTATTGACGACCTTCTTGCCCTTGGTGGCCGTCACGATCACGCCTGAGCGATTGACAACATTGTCGGCATATTCGGAATTATTATAGGTCAAAGAGCCGAACACATTGAATTCGTCGGTTAGCCGATAGAGGCCCACAAGCTCTGCCCCATAAGAATTGACCGCGCCAACATTGGAAAGGACTGGCGCGTTACCTACAATGCCAGCCCCTTGCGAAACGCCCAAGAGGCGGTTCTCAAAGCGCACGACATAGCCAGCAACACTGGCTTCAAATCGATCCCCGCGTACCCGGTAGCCCAATTCGCCAGTCGTCGATTCTTCAGGGTCTAGCGTGCGGGCTACCTCGTCCACATTGGCTTGGTTGCGCGAAGCAAATGGGCCAGCGGTTGCGGCTGATACATAGGCCGCTACATTGCGCGAAAAGGTCCCGAAGATATTGCTGGTTGGGCTCAACTCATATTTGAAACCCACTTGCGGCAAGAAAGCTTCGCTGGTGCGCAATTTGCCGCTGATGCCATTGGTGGCGGTCGGGGCGGCATTGTTGATCGTGGTGGTCGTCACCTCATTGGTCACACGGACCGATTTAAAGCCCAGATTGACCGTGAGATCTTCTGTAACGCTCCAATTATCCTGTACCCAGAATTGTAGGGTCGAGGTGTCAAACCGATAGGCCCATTGCGTGAAGAAGGGGTTGGCCATGAAGTCCAAAGATGGCCGGATATTGGCCGCGCGGGCCAGCCCGTAGAACCGGCGGGCTTGGTCAAACTGGTTGGTTTCAACCCAAAGACCGGTTGAAACTTGGTGGGCCCCGGCATCAATGGTCAAAGCGCCAAAGGCACCGGTGCGCTCAATATCATATTCCGTGGTGCGAACAGAAGTCGGCGAGGGGGCCGTGATTGGGCTGCCATTTTGGTCGGGTGCGCCCACAGGGGTGGCCACATAGGGCGTAAACCAGATACCTTGGCCCTCATTGGTGTGGTTATAGAGGGTAGCCGTCAGGCTAACTTTGCTGGTCACAGGCGTATCCAAGGTCACATAGGCCAGATTGTCTTTGCGCAGGCCCGAAGCGTCAAAGTAGGCATCATCCACCGATGTGATCGGGGTTGGATAGTTTCGACCCGCTGCAGCGTTAGAAATTGCAGCCCCGGTGTCGCCCCGATTGTTGGCAATGTCGGCCAGCAAATTGGCCAGCGCATAATTGCCGGAGATATTGTCCCATTTATAGCCCAAACGGCGGATCATCTCGAGGCTCAAATCTTGATAGTCATTCTCCGCCCGGTCAGACCAATTATAGACGGCTGTCACCGTCGCAGCACCGACGGGTTGGACATATTTCACATTGACTTGGTCATGGTTCTGCTCGCCCACGCCTTTCCATTTGTCTTGCTGGGTGCTGGCGACAGACACATAGCCTTTGCCGCCGCCCAATGCGTCAAGCGTGCCGGTCTCTATGCGGGCGAAGATGCGCTGTAGAGAGTCGCTCCCCCCGGACAGGTTGAGTTGCCCGCCGAACGTATCGCTGGGCTTGCGCGAGATGAATTGCAAAGTGCCGCCCAAATTGGAGGAGGAGGCGGTGCCGAGCGCGCCTGCACCTTGGCTCAATTCTACCCGACCAATGTTTTCCGAGATGGTAGCACGCGAAATGTGTAAGCCATTATGGTTGCCATAGCTCATGTCGCCCAAGGGGACGCCGTCGAGCGTAAAGCCCATTTGGTTTTGGTTGAAACCGCGGACGGAAATGCGGGTCGACCACTCATAATTGCCTAAGGCGTCGGCGGATTGAAAGTTCACGCCGGGCAAGCGCTCGATTGCTTTTAAGGGGCTGATGCCGGGGGCGGCCAGCGCAATGGCCGCAGCTGTCACCGATTGGGTCTGGCGTGAGCTAGCCGAACCATAGACGACGATGGTTTCAACGTCTTGCTCGGCGGAAGGTTCGCTGGTTGCAGGCGTGGTTTGTGCGATCGCCTGCGGCGCGGCCAAAAGGCTCGCGAAGCTGACTGAAGCGAACATTAGATATTTGAGACTCATGTTTTTCCCCTTTGTACCGACCAGTCGGACATTGGGGCTGGGCTTAGGTCGCCAAGGTGACGAACACGCAACGCCTTGGTTACAGTTTCAAAAATCTTCGGTAACAGCCTTGTCACATCAGGGGGCCGCAGGCTTGATGGATCCGCACCGCGCTTTTGCCCAGCCTCATGGCGCTGGATACACCCCATTGCCTTGAAAAAAGCCCATACCTTGTCATAAGCGGATGTCACACTTTCACGTGCCAGAAAAGAAGCATTATGGACCGTATTGCCCTTGTCGGCGGGACACAGCTGAAAGGCTCTATCCCCATCTCCGGCGCTAAAAACTCTGCCCTCAAATTGCAGGCCGCCAGCCTTTTAACGCGGGAGCCTTTGGTTCTGACCAATATGCCAGAGCTGGCCGATACGCGGTTTATGATCGAGCTGTTGGAGCAATTGGGTGTCACGTGTTTTTGGCCCAAGGGCAGTGGGCGCTTGTCCATGCATGCCGAAGACCTGACCAGCACGATCGCGCCTTATGATCTGGTGCGTAAAATGCGGGCGACCTTTAATGTGCTGGGTCCTTTGTTGGCCCGGGTGGGTCATGCCACCGTATCTTTGCCCGGCGGCTGTGCCATTGGCGCGCGCCCCGTTGACCTGCACTTGAAAGCCTTTGAGGCAATGGGGGCCGATATCGTCATTGAAGGCGGCTATGTGAAGGCAGCAGCGCTTCGCGGCCTTAAAGGCGCGAAAATTGTGTTCCCCTTCGTCTCGGTCGGTGCCACAGAGCATGCCATGCTGGCCGCCACTTTGGCCAAGGGCGAGACGGTGTTGGAGAATGCCGCGCGCGAACCTGAAATCGGCGATATCGCCCATTGCTTGGTGGCTATGGGGGCCAAAATCGAAGGGATCGGCACCTCCACCTTGCGCATCCAAGGGGTTGATGAGCTCAAGGGGACAACATGGAGCGTCATTCCCGACCGGATTGAGGCAGGCTCTTATGCCTGTTGTATCGCAGCCGCCGGCGGCGAAGTGACTTTGACCCATGTCGTGCCCGAGACGATTTCCTCCTTGATCGACGTCTTGCAACGCGCCGGAGTTGAGGTTGAGGTCGGCCCAGATTGGGTCAAGATCACCCGCGATCCCGCCACCCCAATCAAGCCCGTTGATATTGATACCCAACCCTATCCGGGCTTCCCGACCGACACCCAAGCCCAAGTCATGGCTTTGATGACGCGGGCGAATGGCGCTTCGATCTTCCGCGAGAATATCTTTGAGAACCGCTATATGCATGCGCCAGAACTGCGTCGCTTGGGGGCAGATATCTCGGTACGCGGCTCTGAAGCGGTGGTGCGCGGAGTAGAGACCTTGCGCGGTGCGCCCGTCATGGCGACCGATTTGCGCGCCTCGGTCTCGCTGATCATTGCGGGCTTGATGGCCGAAGGTGAAACCGTCATTTCGCGCGTTTATCATCTAGACCGTGGCTTTGAGCGCTTGGAAGCGAAATTATCGGGCTGCGGTGCGCAGATCCGCCGCTTGTCCAGTTCGGAGGAATAAGTGGCCCATTCGTCGCTGCGCTTATTGGCTGAAGACGAGGCTGATCTGTCGATCATTTCAGCCGCCGTCCAAGATGCCATCTTCAAGGTCTCTGACGCGGTTTGGTCGCCCGCCAAGCGCCGCTTTACCTTGCGGCTGCAGCGCTTTGTCTGGGAGGCAGGTGCCGAAAAGGGCAAAGGACAGCGCGTTTGGGCGGCCGTCGCCTTTGACAGCATCTTGAGCGTCCAGTCCAAAAAGATCGCCCAATCGCGCCGGGATGCCTTTGCCAGCCTGTTGGCCATCACCTTTGATCCCGAAGAAGCCCCGGGGGGCAAATTGCGATTAAGCCTTGCTGACGGTGGCGAAATCCTGTTGCACGCGGAATGTATCGACGTGACTTTGGCGGATTTAAGCGCGCCTCGCGAAGCAGTAGCGCGGCCCAAGCACGACATCTGAACTGAGGCAAATGGCCGGGGCCTGCACCCTTGCCCTCCCCAAAGACCCACGCCCGCGCTAGATAGAGGCCATGACCCGTCTCCTATCAGCCCGTTCACCTGACTTCCAAGCCCAGTACCACGCCCTCCTGCAAACCCGTGGGGAGGCTGTTGATGGCGTGGAAACCCGCGTCGCTGCCATTCTGGCCGATGTGAAGGCGCGTGGCTTTACCGCTTTGGCTGAGCTTAGCCAGAAATTTGATGCCTTTGCGCTCTCGCCCGAAACCGTCCGCGTGACCACGGCGCAAGTTGAAGCTGCCATCAAAGCCTGCGATCCGGCGGTGGTGAAAGCGCTGGAGCTGGCCGCTGAGCGCGTCACCGATTACCATGTGCGCTCTAAGCCTGAAGATGCGCGCTGGATTGATCCCCAAGGCGTCACCCTTGGCTGGCGTTGGACGCCGGTAGATGCAGCAGGCCTTTATGCACCCGGTGGTCTTGCCGCCTATCCCTCCTCCGTTCTGATGAATGCCTTACCTGCCAAAGCAGCAGGGGTTCCCCGCCTTGTCATGATGACGCCGCCAACCCGCTTGGCCGAGAACCCAGCCATTCTAGCAGCCGCCAAAATAGCGGGGATAGATGAGATTTATGGCATAGGTGGCGCACAGGCGGTTGCTGCTATGGCCTATGGCGCAGACCCCATTGCCAAGGTTGATGTGATTGCAGGGCCGGGCAATGCGTGGGTATCGACCGCCAAAAAGCTTGTATTCGGCACAGTGGGGATAGATTCTGTGGCGGGGCCCTCTGAAGTTTTCATCATTGCCGATGGGGCCAATGATCCAGACATTATTGCCGCTGACCTTTTGGCCCAGGCAGAGCATGATGCCGTGGCCCAGTCGATCCTGTTTACCGATGATGCCGATTTTGGCCAGCGTGTCTTGGATGCTGTGGCTGCGATGATTGCGCGCGGTGAAGCTGGGCCAGAAGCGGCTATCTCTTGGCCCGCCTATGGCGCGGTAATTATTGTCGATCGGCTAGAAGATGCGGTGGCTTTAAGCGATCAAGGCGCGCCAGAGCATTTGCAAATTGCCACCGAAGACCCCGATGCACTTGCAAGCCAAATACGCCACGCAGGGGCCATCTTCTTAGGCCGTCATGCGCCAGAGGCTTTGGGTGATTATTTGGCGGGGCCAAACCATGTGCTGCCTACCGGCGGACGTGCCCGGTGGGCGTCTGGCCTTTCAACCCATATGTTTATGAAGCGCACCACCTTGATGGGCACAGGTCTTGAAGGCCTTGCCGCCATTGGTCCAGCCGGCGTGCGCCTTGCGACAGCTGAAGGCTTGCCCGCCCATGCGGCCAGCATTGCCCTTCGACTTAAGGCAGCAAATCCGGCTTGAGGGCTTGAACCAAGGTGCGGCCTCTTGCAAGGATAGGCCATGTCTAACAACCGCCGTATCGCCGATGTCCGCCTTGATGAGGAATCGCTGGCTGCCCAAACCGCCGATGGGGAGCATGAGCGCCGCGTCGCCATTTTTGACCTTTTAGAAGCCAATTACTTCGATGTGATTGATGGGCCGGATGGGCCCTATGCGCTGACCTTATCGGTGGTCGACCAAAAGCTGGTTTTTGACGTCAAATTGCTCGATGGCAGCGATGTGCGGATTTTCGTCTTGTCGCTATCGCCCTTTAAGCGGGTGGTGCGCGATTATTTTATGATTTGCGAGAGCTATCATCAGGCCATACGTCAGGCGACTCCCACCCAGATTGAAGCCATTGATATGGGTCGGCGCGGCTTGCACAATGAAGGCTCTCGCCTGCTTGAAACGCGCCTTGAAGGCAAGGTCGCGCTTGATTTTGATACGGCACGGCGGCTGTTCACGCTGATTTGTGCCCTGCATGTTAGGCTCTGACACCGTTGGATCTGGTGCGCCCGCCTCAATCTGTTTTGTTCTGCTGCACCATGAATGCCATTCGCTCCCCCATGGCGGAAGGCTTGATGAAGCGCAGATTTGGCACGCGCGTGTTTGTCGATTCCTGTGGGCTGCGTAAAGCCGATCAAGTGGACCCCATGGCGGTAATGGTCATGGATGAATTGGGCGTTGATATCATCAAGCATCGGCCCAAGACTTTTGCCGATCTTGAGGATGATAGTTTCGACCTCATCATTTCACTCGCCCCACAAGCCCACCATCGCGCATTGGAATATACCCGCCATTTGGCCGTTGAAGTCGAATATTGGCCCACGCTGGACCCTTCCGCGGTTGAGGGCAGCCGCGACAGCCGCATGGATACCTATCGCGACGTCCGCGATACGCTGGACCGCCAAATCGCCAAACGCTTTGCGATGCTGAAGCTTTAGGGGCCTCACACCCCCACGATGTCATCCCCGCCGAAGCGTGAGCGGAGAGCGGGGACCTCGTGGGATTTTGCGGCAGGAGGTCTGGGACTCGGCTGCGCCGTCCGGGATAACATCGCTTTTGGTTTCTTTCCTCTGGAAGGCTTTGGTGCAGGCCCTGCCTACACCAAAGGCCATACGTTATTGTTCGTGGGCGATTTGACGAGTCAAGTCCGCTTTGCGCCGCTTCGCGGCAGATTTCCGAAGGAAATCTGGACTTGACGCGACAAATCGCCCGAGCACGATAAAGGAAGCGTTTTTGTGACCAGAATGGGCACCAAAACGCTTCTAGATAAAAACTCTCC
>NZ_JADCBK010000033.1 GCF_020253525.1 Aquidulcibacter sp. | reverse complement strand
GGACCGATCCCCGGGCGCGCCGCGTGTTCAAATCGCCACCTTCTAAGGTGACGCTTGCAGCAAAAGGCACATCACCCGCGCGGGTGATGATCTGCACCACACCGCCCATGGCTTGGCTGCCATACAGGGTCGATTGCGGCCCGCGCAATACTTCAATCCGCTCGAGATTGCCCACCAACAGATTGGCGAAATTGAACCCGCCGCCGGGGCTAGACGGGTCATTCAGCTTCACCCCGTCAATCAACAGCACAGTCTGGTCGCTTTCAGCACCCCGGATGCGCACCGTCGTCAGACTGCCAACCCCGCCCGTCCGGCTAAAGGCAACACCTGGTACGTCGCGCAAGAGATCAATCACCGGAATAGATTGAGCACGGGCAATGGCAGGCGCGTCGATGACGGTTACAGAAGACCCCACGCGCGATGCCCGCGTCGGGGCGCGGGTAGCGGTGACTATGATGGTCTCAGCTTGGCCCTTCACAGATGTGTCGGTGGCGCTTTGTGCCGCTGCGGATGTAGCTGAGACGAAGGGCGAAAGTGCCACACTGACGGGCACGATTAGGGTTTTTGCCAACAGGCAAAGTTTGCGTTTCATCGATTTTCGTTGGCCGCTGATGCACGGCCAATCCTCCTGGCATGCAAGAGTGGCGGGTGCGCACCATGCGCCCCACGTCCTGCAGTCGTTGCATCGGAGGTAAACTCCGGCCTTCCCGCTGACCCTGGCAGGACGGACGAACGACGGCGATGGCAGGTCTCCCGACTTACGGGTCATGGCTTTGTTTCGGCCTTCCCGAACCCAATGGGGCCCAGTGGCACATCTTGGCTTTCGCCAAGAGAAACGCGGCTATCCGCTTACGGTCGCAGGCACGGCTGCTGATTTGAGGGCTAACCCCCGCACAGCATTCCCTTTTCACCCCAGTTTCCTGAGGCACCATCTAACTTGAAGGTATCAGCACGCGCAGGCTTTGCCAAGCGCAACTTACCCAAACAGAAAGAGAAAAAACTGGCGGAGACGGAGTCCGCTAATTATTGGGACCATAATGGACCAAAAGGTACCAAGAACTGCAAAAACTTTATATATAACAACTTATATATACGAAGCTATTGACTATAACGGCCCACTAGGTATCACAAAAGCTCATTGCTTGTGTGGGGCTGGATGTGGGGCTGATATGGCTACGAAACTAACAGAGCTTAAAGCAAAAGCGTTGCTCCCCGGCGACAAAGCGATTACCGATGCTTTAACGGTTGGCCTAAGGCTCGAAGCTGGTTCAGAGCGTGGGCGCGGGAAATGGACATTCCGCTTTGTCTCGCCGGTCCATCGGGTCAAAAATTCTCGCGGAGAGTTTGTCGGACAGCGGCGGGATCAAGGGTTGGGTTCTTACCCAGATGTGTCAATTGCAGACGCTCGGGCGAAGGCTCAAGTTTCGCGGCGTCTGTTGGCGGATGGGAAGGACCCAATTGACGAAGCACGGCGGGCCAAGGCTGACCTATTGTCAGTTGATGCTATGTTGACGTTTAAGCAAGCCGCTTTGCGTGTCTATGCTGACCAAAAGGAAAGCTGGCGCAACTCGAAACATCAACAACAATGGATCAACACGCTCGAAACCTACATCTTTCCAACACTAGGTGATGTTAAGGTTTCAAGTCTTAAGCCTGCTGACTTTGCCAAAGCGCTTCGGCCCATTTGGCTTGAAAAAGCTGAAACCGCGTCACGGGTTAAGCAGAGATGTCATACCGTCATGAAGTGGTGTTGGGCCCATGAGCTCGTCACTGGAAACCCTGTCGACGTGGTGGATCAAATTTTACCGTCTCAGCCCACTAAGCGAGAGCGAGTTACACATCAACCAGCCATGGAATGGCGTGAAGTTCCCAAATTTTTCAAAGAGGTCTTGGACGCCGGCCCAAGCAATCCGACCCGGGCACTTTTGAAGTTTGTAATCTTAACCGCGTCACGGTCTGGCGAAGCGCGTTTCATGCATTGGTCCGAGGTGGATTTAGTGGCTAAGGTTTGGACCATTCCCGCATCACGAATGAAGGCTAAAGCGCTTCACCGAGTTCCGCTTTCAGACCAAGTTGTCGCCTTACTAGAACGACAAGCTACTTCATTCGGAAATGATGGACTAGTATTCCCAGCTCCTCGCGGCGGTGCATTAAGCGACATGGCGATGTCGGTGTTTTTGCGGGGCAAAAATACGGTTAGCTCAGAGCCGGGACGGACAGCGACCGCCCATGGCTTCCGCTCTTCATTTCGCGATTGGGCGTCTGAAAATGGCTACGCGCGAGACTTAGCTGAGCGGGCGTTAGCGCACACCATCGCCAACCAAGCGGAGGCCGCCTACCACCGCACCGACTTGCTCGAGCAACGAAGAAGCATGATGGCCGCTTGGGCCAGCTTCTGCACATCGGAGTAAGAAAATGCCAAAGCCACGCAAATCTCAAGACTTACCTCGTCCGCTCTCTCGGTTGGGGGTACTCCTCTCTGACAAACCGGGACTGCCACCCTCAATTCAACCGATAATTGATGCAATTGATACATGTTTAAAGACATATCCAATCAACAACCGCTTGAAAACCTTTGACCAGGCAATCCAAAGGATCGCAAAGGCGAATCCAAGCTTGTTTACGGATTTCGGAGTGTGGCTAAAGCAGCCAGAAACCCAAGAAATGCTACACAATGCCGGCGCACCTAACTTGGCAGAAATTTGGGTTAGTGGGCTTGCCAAAATTCAAGGGGGGGCAAAAGCGACCGCCGCTTTTGGCTCACGCGGTAAACCGCGCAGTTTTGACTTTAAACCCTCGCAGCTTGAGGCACTTGAGACGGAGCGACTGCGCCGGACGGGCATGGCGCTCAAGGATGCAATTGAAATCGTGGGTGGCGATCGCGCAGACTTCGAGCGGAACCTCATGAATGCCCGAAAGAAATACGCTGTAACACAAGCTCCGGACAGTTGGGAGCAAGACTCCTTCTCAGCGGATGAAAATGGAGATGAATAAACTTACTTCAAAAATGGGGTAATTAACTACCATGCCGACCTGCCCCTTCTTGGCCCATTATGGAATCTCTTGAAATGGAGATTTCTAATGAGCAAAGCACAGAACCCGCTCTTCCGGGTTATCCGCTTACCAACAGTTCTCGCAAAGACAGGGGTAAGCCGCAATACTATCCGTCGACTGGTAAAACGCGGCGATTTTCCTTCCGCGCACAAGCTCTCGGAGCGCACATCCGTTTGGAATGAGGCCGAAGTAGATAGCTGGCTGAAAGCCCGCTTGGAGGTGGCACAATGACCGGTTACCCTCCAATCCAATCAAGCCCCGCCACTCTTTCGAATGTGCTTCCTCAAGAGTTGCTGTCACTTCCACGTTGGCTACTTTGGAAGGCAGTCCCACAGTCGAACGGGAAACCACGTAAAGTGCCATTCTATGTTGCCGGTAAGCCTCGCAAAGGCGAACTTGGAGGTCTTGTGGACCTCAAGAACCTTGCGTCGTTTAATGTTGCCTTGGCTGCATATCTGTCCAATCCAGCCAAATGGGCTGGGCTTGGTTTTGCGTTAATTGATGGAGACGGAGTTGGAGCACTGGATTTTGACGGTTGTGTCAATGCCGGATCTATCCAGCCTATGGATCCAGTAGTTCAAAACGCTATTTTACAAGTTCAGCAACTCGGCGTGTACCTCGAAGTCAGCCCTAGCGGCAACGGGCTTCGTGCTCTTGGGTCGACGCTTGGCTTCAAGAATATGATGACGCCGTTTGAAGCATATTGCCGTGATCGCTTCGTGACCATTACAGGCGATTGTTTGTCTGGAGCTCAAGCGTGGGTCAATCTCGATCCAGTGGTGAACTCGGCCCATCCTCCTCCGCCACCGCCACCAGTAATGCCGAACCTGAAAACACCGCAGCGGAATAAGTTGTTGGCTGCTATTGCTGTGACCTACCCACCCCCCGCGCAGACTCCTGCACAGATTCAGCAAGTGCAGTCTGCTTTAAAGCACCTAAATCCAGACGTTACCTACCCCGAATGGCGTAAGGTCATATGTGCATTGCATTCGACTTCTTGGACAATTGCTGAAGACCTTGCGCGGGACTGGTCAGCCGGCGGAGACGCTCAAAGTCCCACTTGCAATAGGTATGATCAGACGACGTTCGACCGTGAATGGTCACGGCTAAAGCCGAATGGCTTTATCACGATTGCCACACTGTTTCACAAGGCAAGTCAAAATGGCTGGAAGCCGCCGACTTTAACACTCGTCAGTTCAAACACACTGCCAACAGCGCAACAGAACGTGAAATCGACCAACTCCAACTTAGCATCAGCCACCTCCCCGCCACCCTCTAAATCGTCGCTGACTTTAGTCGACCCGGATTCCACAGGCGATATTCGCAACGGGCAGGAGTTCGCAAACCTATTCAAAGACAAGTTGATTCACGCCCACGAAACCAATGAGACATTCAGCTTTGAACCATGGGGCTGGACCGCTGCTGGGCCAAGCGCGGTATCACAAGCCGCCCAAGCGGTGGTGCGTGCATTTCGTAGTCGCGCTGCGAAATTGGCAGCGGCCGGGAAAAGCGACGAAGCAAAAGCGCTTACCCAGCACGCAATCAAGTCGAGCATGGGTTGTCGTCTCCGGGAAATGGTCAATCTGGGGTGGACACATCCATCGATGTCGGTTCCGTTCACAGCTTTGGACAAAGAACCACACCTGCTTGGCGTGCAGAATGGGGTCGTAAATCTGCAAACCGGCAACTTGGAAAAAGTTACTCCTAGCGTTTTGGTTACCAAGCGGGCGGGTGTGCCGTTTGATCCAAATGCTGTTGCCCCCGAATTCTTAAAATTCTTGGCGACAGTGCAGCCCGACCCGGACGTGCGGCGATTCCTACAGCAGGTTGCAGGTCTTTTTTTGTGGGGAGACGTAATTCAACACCACTTGTACTTTTTCTATGGAGCAGGCGCTAATGGCAAAAGCACATACATTGAACTGATCCAATATGTTATGGGTGAATATGCCCACAACTTCGATGTAAACTCGCTTCTCAAGCAAACGCATAATTCGCGTGGGGCAACCCCTGAACTCGCAAAGTTCCGTGGTGTGCGGCTCGCTCATACAAGCGAAATCCCAATCGATGCGCGGATTGACGAAGAACGTGTAAAAAACCTGACAGGTGGAAATACAATCTGTGCACGCGACTTGTATGAAAAGCCCATTAACTTTCAGCCATCACATTCGTTAGTTATGGTGGGGAACCATCTACCTGAGATTCGTGACGTCAGCGCTGGAATGCGCCGCCGCTTCATGTTGATTGGCTTCAACGCCCAGATACCGTTGGCGAAGCAAAATCCACATCTGCTTAAGACATTGATTGCTGAAGGTAGTGGGGTCCTAAATTGGATGATTGACGGCTTACATGACTACAACGCGAACGGGCTAAAGGTTCCCCAAGTAGTCCGTGACGCTTCAAAAGAGTTCATGGAGGCGGAAGACCTCCTCGGTCAGTGGCTGGGCGAATGCTGCAATACTGGCGCGGGTTTGTTTGCAAACAAGAAAGCAGTTTATGGCTCATACCGGGCTTGGGCTGACAGCGAAGGTCACTTCCCAATGTCGTCGACCAAGTTGACGCGGCAATTGGCCCAGAAATCGATTAAAGTGGCTGGTGACAAACGTAACTATCTGGGGATCAACTTGAAATCACAAGGGGGGTCCAAGTGAGCGGGGGCAATAAGGTGCGCACTTGCGCACTTTTAACCCCATTTTTGAAAAGTAGTCTAAAACTAAATTACCTTCTTGGGGGGGGAACTAATGGAGAATATAAAAAGTTTCCCAAACACCCTTGAAAGTGCGCAAGTGCGCACGGTTGGTGACCCTGCCACCAGAGAAAGGTCGAGCAACCGCCAGCGGATGCCCCCCTTGAAAGCCATGAACCGCGAGGTTTTGAATTCAAAGGCCACCTAACAGCCACAGGACTTCGAGCCGATGAAAGCTTACAAAGAAAAATTGCTGGCTATCGTTGAAGAGTTGCAGGCCAAAGAGCAAGCAAGCTCTTTGCGCAAGGCGAGTGAAATCAACAACGACGTAGACCAAAGGCCTCCACTTGAGCAACAAATCGACAATTTGATGCAGAGCCTTCCACCTGTTGTGCGTTTCCGTCCATGGACTATTCAAGAATTACGTTTGCGACTTAATGGACGCTTCAAACGCTACCCTAGTGCCGGGGACATTGGCATTGTCCTACAATCACTCGGATGGACACGCCGCCGGGACTGGACGAATGCCGGACGCGGTCGACGCATTTGGATACCGAAATGAGTCCAATCCATGATTGACCAAATTTCCCCACCTTGTCCTAACTAATCATCTGATTGAGTTACAATACCAATAAGATTGGATGCGGAGCTGATTGCAACTCAGAGGTAACGACATTTTAAGGTCATGAGTTTAAAGTTGTTTGCCAGTTCATATCTCCAAGGCGACCAAGGGCACGTTTGGGAACGCGAATGCTAGTATGGAATGCGATAGAGGAGCCGACATCATGCCACAAGACCAAGGCAATGATTTAAAAGAAAAAATCCAAAACGAAATAAACTCAGACAAGAAGTTCTATGTCAGAACGGGTGTCATTGCCGCTCTCATAGTACTGGGATACTACCTGTTTTCTCCATACCAAAACTGCATGAGAGCCTACGATGTTAGCTCTACCTGCCAAGCGAGAACAGACTGGTAACATCAAGATCCCCAACAGGAAATATGCCCCCCCCCCTTGCATTATCTGTTTGCCATCGCTTTTATGGCCGATGGAAGTTATTGGCAGAAGGTAAGTGGGGCAGCTAGTGGCCCCATCAAAAGCTAAAATTAAAATTCTAGGCAGCTGGAAGCGACTTTGCGGAGCGGTCAATTGCTGCATTGGCAGCTCGCGAGTAGATGCTTCGCGGATGTCGGAAACCTGAGAGCCTTGCTTTTTCTGCGGCCACAGACGTTTCCGTCTTGTTTCTAAGATCTCCGCCTATCTTATCTCTAATTCTTTTGATTTCAACCTTAACCGAACGAATTATCTCACGTCGCCCCTCTTTAAATGGCGGTAGATTTAATCCAAGCAATTGGATTGAAGCCCGGACTCTTTTTGCTTCTTCAGAAGTGCAGCCCGTAGCAGGGATTACGGAGCCATCATCTTGAATATCAATAAGCTCGACATCATCGGGGCAAGTTGGGTCAAGCAAGATTGGCAGCTCGTCTGCTTCACACCGATTGGCCCAAGTCGCCCGAGGGCTCCCATCAATCAGCGGAAAAGCGCTATTCTTTCCAACTCTTTCACCCGTCTTTTCATCCGTATTCCATCTGTTCGATCGCTGTGAAGATAAGCGAAAATTTCTCCAATCAAATGCTAGCCAAGGGTAGCCCTCATGCTCATGATCAGGAGCTTTAAATCGCCCCTTGGGCCGAAAGTGATCAACATCGGGTAAAGCCCCATCGTCACGCGCTTCTGTAAACCAGCACTTTTTATGCGAAACGTTTGCTAAGCTTTCTCGAAAAGCTTTCCAAACTTTTGCATTCCCATCAATGAAGTCCTTCACCTTATCCTGTGGAAGACCATCGAGCTTTTTGGATGCCTCTTCAGCAGCATCCAACGCTTCCTTTGCTAGATCAGCCTCTTTAATCTGTATGTGGATCAATTGAGTGGCCTTTCACTTTCTCCAATCAAATCGGCGAGAATTGCACGGATTGCCAAATCGCGTTCGCGAGTTTGATCTGGTGTTAACTGATGACGATCCAGAAGTTCTCGGTCGCGAAGATGACTTAGGTACTCACTATAGCTCGGATCTCGATGCTCAATACTGAAGCCAAGACGGTCAAGCTTTTCGTTGATCTCCTCAAGCTGCCGCTGCTGTTGCTCGCTTCGGCGCTCTAAAACCAATAAGGTGTCGCGGTTGTTCAACATTTCTTCTGTTTGAACGTCCAAGGAACTTGGTAATCCAAAGATCTCTGTAAGTGTCGAAGAAAAGCCAAGTCCGCAGGGATC
>NZ_JADCBK010000032.1 GCF_020253525.1 Aquidulcibacter sp. | reverse complement strand
GCCCACAAACAATCGAAGTTGGCCTTTGGTGTAGGCACGGCCTGCACCAAAGCCTTCCAGAGGAAAGAAACCAAAAGCGATGTCATCCCCGATGGCGTCAGCCAATCGGGGACCTCCGAGCGCAAAGTCCCACGAGGTCCCCGCTCTCCACTTCGTTTTGGCGGGGATGACATCGTGGGGGTAGCGGTGGAATTAGCCTGGTTGGCGGGCCGTTTGTTGGGCGAGCCAAGCGGGCATCCATTCGGCGGCGAGCTCTTCTGCGCGCGCTAAAATGGCATCGAGGTGCGGGTTCTTGGGCATGTTGCGGATGGCAATCGCGCGCAACTCCTCGATGGTCGGCACGCGCCAGCCTTCGCGGGCTTTGGCGAGGCGGTCGGCAAAGTCCTGCAACAATTGATGCGCGGCCTTTTCCATCAGGGCAGGGCCTGGCAGATGAATGCCCTGCACCATCTCCTTAGGCGGGTGGCGCAAATCCCAGACGATCCCGAACCAGGACAAAACGCGCAAGATCAGGAAGCTCAAATCAAACTCCCACCATTTGAAGCCTTGGCGGGCGGCATTGGGGAAAGCATGGTGATTGTTGTGCCAGCCTTCACCCATTGTGGCGATGGCTAGGATCCAATTGTTGCGCGAATGGTCGCCCGTCACAAAGCGTTGGCGGCCATGCACATGGGCGAGTGAATTGATGCAGAAGGTGGCATGATAGCAGGCGATCAAGCTCCACACATAGCCGACAACAAGGCCAGACCAGCCGGCAAACAGCCAGACGATCACACCCAAAATGACAGGCGGCACATAGGGGTTGCGCTCAAGCCAGACGAGTTCGGGATATTTGGTGAAATCGGCGATACCGTCATAGTCGGTCTCGTGATTCTTCGGATCAATCACCCAGCCAAAATGGGCATACCAGAAGCTGGTTCTGGCCGGAGAGTGGACGTCTTGTGCCGTATCAGAAAAGCGGTGGTGGTTGCGGTGGTGGCTGGCCCACCACAAGATTCCGCGCTGGGCGGACGTCTGGGCGATGAAGGCGAGGATGAATTGAAAGACCCTGCTGGTCTTAAAGCTCTTATGGGCAAAATAGCGGTGATAGCCCGCGGTCACGCCAAACATGCGCAACAGATAAAGGCCCAAACAGAGCCAAAGGTCTGCCGCATGAACACCTGTGAAAATGGCTGCAAAAGCAGAGACATGTAGAAGGTAAAACGGAATTGGATTGGGCGTCTCAGTGTCATTATGGCTTTTAATCGTGGGATTTTTCGGCCGCTTTACGTCTTCACTCATCTCACCGGCGCTCCAAACTATTAGCCTCGGGTGTGAGCCTGCAACAGACCCAATGAAGACAAGATTAAAGGCTGTAGCCCGAATGGGGAAGATGGCAGTGTTGAGCCGATTAGAGTTTCTGCACAAGGTGGCGCAGAGGGGTTTGCGCGATGCGCTTTCTCATTTGGTCGAGAAATGATTGCATCCAATGATGGCTTTGTGTCGTCACTTAGTCTAAACCCCCGCGCGCACGGGTTCGGGCCATAAAGAATGGCCATGTCGCCTTGCCAAAACGATTGTCTTTTTGAACACAGGAATCCTCCCTATGGATATCAAGAAAATTCCACCCGGCCACGATATGCCTAATGATGTGAATGTCGTGATCGAAGTGCCGCTGGGTGGTGAGCCGATCAAATATGAGATTGATAAGGATTCCGGCGCGATGTTCGTCGACCGCTTTCTCTATACCCCTATGCGCTATCCAACCAATTACGGCTTTATCCCCGGCACCTTGTCGGGCGATGGTGACCCTGTCGACGTCCTGTGCATTGGCCGCCGCGCCTTGATCCCGGGCTGTGTTTTGCGGGTGAAGCCCATCGGTGTGTTGCTGATGGAAGATCAAGCCGGCGAAGACGAAAAGATTTTGGCTGTTCCCATTCCAAAACTGACCGCCTTTTATGATGGCGTTGACAGCTATAAGGATTTGCCTGCTATCCAAGTCGCGCAAATTGAGCACTTCTTTGCCCATTATAAGGACTTAGAACCCGGCAAATGGACCAAGCTGAAGGGCTGGCAGGATGCCGACGTGGCAAAGAAAATGATCCTCGAAGGCGTGGAACGCGCCAATGCCTCGGGCTTTGGTTATACGGGCGGCTAGGGCCCGATCTTCCATTAAGCTAATGCAAGACTTTGGGGCGGTCTGACTCTGGTTCAAACACCATATGGGCCACCCCAAGGCGCTTGGCTGCCCCGATCAAGGCCTCTAGTTCCGGCTCCCAGCCCTCAGTCTTATCGGCAACTGGCATACAGGCCTTGATCGTGATGTCGCTCCAACCGTGGCGGCCAAGGGTCTCGTCCAGCAGGCGACCGGCATCAAGGCCGTCTTCGGTTTCATAAAGCTCAAGCAGGCCCAAGCCTTCCATGCGATCACAGTCGCAAACACAGACCATGGCGCAACGTGCGCCTTTGGCCACTTTGTGATTATAGCCTTCGCATACGGCGGTGCCGACCAGAATGATTTGTCCCGAAAAGATGCTCATGGCCCTGTGGGCGCAAAAACAATGCCAAAACTTGCCTTGGAGTGGTCTCGAAGCGTCCTTGGATTTGCCAGATTCACCTGTGATTAACCCCAATCAGGCAGGACAATCCTGAGAGACTTTACGAAAGGTTACGATCTTGGCAGGGCGCGGGGCAGGCAATGGAAGAAATTCCAATGGTGGCGGTCGTCGCGGCGGCTATCCAGATGGTCCACCACTACGTCGTCGCGGTCCATCCCGGGCCAATAGTGGTGCACGCCCCCGCAAAGGACGCGGTTTCTTTGGCACCCTCTTCTATTGGGGGGCGGTCATGGTCTTGTGGATGGGCGTATTTGCCGTAGGTGTCTTCATTTGGGTCGCCTCGGACCTGCCAGACCCAGAGGCCCTGTGGAAGAAGACGGATCGGCCCTCGATCACATATGTCGATATTCGTGGCAATGTCGTAGATCGGCGTGGTGCACCTGATTCCCCGCCCATCGACTTGAAGAGCTTGCCACCCTATGTGCCGCAAGCGGTTTTGGCGATTGAAGACCGTAAGTTCTACCGCCATTGGGGCTTTGACTTTGAAGGCTTGGCCCGGGCGTTTTATGTGAATGCGCGCGCCGGTCGTGTGGTTCAAGGCGGCTCTACCCTTACCCAGCAATTGGCGAAAAACCTGTTTTTGTCGTCAGAACAATCCTTGAAGCGCAAAGCCCAAGAGCTCTTGCTTTCGGTTTGGCTGGAAAGCCGCTTTACCAAGGATGAAATTCTCGCTCTCTATCTCGCCCGCGTGTATTTTGGCTCAGGGGCTTATGGGATTGATGAAGCGGCACGCCGCTACTTTGACAAAACGCCGCAAAATCTGACCATCTCCGAGGCAGCTCTTTTGGCAGGCCTATTGAAAGCCCCATCGCGCTTCAATCCGGTCTCGAGCGCGCAGCGTGCGTCGGATCGGGCGACGGTGGTTTTGGATGTGATGGAAGCCCAAGGCGTCATCACCAAGGCCCAGCGCCTCCAAGCTGTCAGCCAGCCATTGCGCTTTGTGCCAACCTCACGCGGTGGTGGCGCAGCCTATTTCCTCGACTGGATCGCGGAAGATGTAGGCTCGATCGTGGGTGAGCCTGAAGAAGATATCATCGTTGAAACCACCCTCGATCTCACCGCTCAGTTGAATGCTGAAGGCGCTCTTGCCCAAGAGCTGGGGCAGAATGGCAAGGCTATGCGCATGGGCCAAGGGGCCGTCATCGCCTTTGCTGGCGACGGTGGTGTTCGCGCCATGGTTGGCGGTCGCAATTATCAAGAAAGCGAGTTTAACCGCGTGACTGACGCCAAGCGTCAACCCGGTTCTGCCTTCAAGCCCTTTGTGTATCTGGCCGCGATGGAGCGGGGCGAGACGCCTTATTCTGTGCGCGTGGATGCGCCGATCAAAGTCGGCGAATGGGCTCCGCAAAATTATGATGGCAAGTTCCGGGGCCCCATGCCTCTGATCAGTGCCTTTGCCCGTTCTATCAACACCATTGCGGTTGGCCTTGGCGAAGAAGTTGGACGCGACTCCGTTATTCGAGCCGCGCGCCGTTTGGGCATTCGCTCACGCCTCGACCCGCAATCGACCTTAGCTTTAGGCACCGAGGTCTTGACCCCGCTTGAATTGACCGCAGCCTATGTGCCCTTCGCCAATGGTGGGGTGGCTGTTAGCCCCTATGGCTTTAAGCGCATTCGGACCCGTTCTGGCAAAATCCTGTGGGAGCGGACCCCCCCAGCCCCGCGTCGTGCTATTGAAGATGGCCCCTTGCGCAATATGAATTTGATGTTGGCCCAAGTCGTCTCTGCCGGGACAGCCCGCGCCGCCCAATTGCCCGACCGTCCGGTTGGCGGCAAAACGGGAACGACCAGTGACTATGCCGATGCCTGGTTCATTGGCTTTACCGGCGGCTATGTTGCAGGCGTTTGGGTTGGCAATGATGACTTCACTGTCAAAACCAACCGCGTCACAGGCGGCTCTGCGCCAGCTCGGATTTGGCGCGCTTTCATGGTCCCGACGATGAAAGGGGTGGCCCCACGTGGCTTTGCCCTGCCGCTTGCCCCGACCCCCGATCCCAATGCTTTGGCCGAGCCGACAGACGAAAATGTTGAGACCTTGCCCGTTGACCCGCTCGACGTGACTTTAGGTGGTGACGGCTCGCCGGTACCTCCCGCGCCTGGCTCTGAAGCACAACCTGCTGCGACAGCGCCCACCCCCGCGCGCACAGCGCCTGAAACCCGCAGTCTCGACGAGATTGTCAAGGATGTGCAGGCTCGTCCAGTCGAGGCCAGTGGGCCGCCGCGTTAGGTCTGGTTTGCGGCAAACTAAAACTTTTGTAATCTTGGGTTAGACAGTTCTGCCGTTGGCAGAGATGCCATATCATGCCAATTTGCCGCCGTGTTTTGGGGGAGTCCATCGATGAATTTGAAGTCTTTATTGGCTGCAACAGCCCTATGTTCGGTTATGATCGCGCCTGCCTATGCGCAGACCGCACCAAAGATGCGCGATGTTTTGCAAGCTTGGCAATTAGATAAGCCAACCGCCACAACACAATTTGTAACCAAGAGCGTTACCGAAGACCGCGCGGTGATTGAGAATCTGGTTTTCAAGGGCAAGGAAACAAAAACATCCGACATTAGCTTTGGCCAATTAGTGCTTCAGCGCATGCCCGCTGCTGGCGTGGCTGGGGAGTCAGACCGCTTTAGCCTCACCTTTGAGAATGGCACCACCTTCAGCGAGGATGGCGAGAAAACAAGCTTTGGCAAGATCGAAGTAACCGGCCTCACGCAAGCTTCCAATCTTGAAGCGCTTACCAGATGGGTTGGCGGCGACACACGTGGTGGAACCCGCGGCGCTGCGACATTGGGCCAAACTGGGTTTGAAGGGGACATTCGTGTCTCAAACATTGTCTCGCAACTGAAAGGCAAAGACGGCCAGATGGGGAGTGGCAAGATCGGCGCGCTCAATCTTGTCGGTGTTCGCTTGTCGCCAGATAGTGGCTCCACCAAATCTATGGAACTTGTGGGTCTTGAAATTCTCGAAGCCGACGGCAATGCGAAACTTGGTAGAATTTCGGTGACGGACTTCAAGATGGCGGGCCTTGAGGCCCTTCAATCTGCCAGCACCTTTGAGCCCAAAGAGTTTGATTTCAAGAAGGTGTCCTTTGGTTCCATGTTGGTGGAAAACCTCTCCATGGAATTTGAAACCGGCGCAGACAAGGAAAAACCTGAAAAGTCTAACCTCGCTATGGGCCGCATGGAGCTGTCGAATTGGGCTGAGAAAAACATCGGCCGCTTCAGCCTTTCGGGTATGAAGGTGACAACGGGTGAGGCTGAAAAGCGCGTAGATATGGGGCTAGACTCCCTTACCTTGGATGACATCAACCTTGTGTATTTTGGGGCACTCGGCAGTGCCTTTATGAAAATAGTGCCAAACTTGGAGCCAAAGCCTACCGGTCGCTCCGCTCTCATGGGCTTTGCTGATCTAGCTTCGACATCCGCGAGTGTCGCTGCAACCAGCAAGGCGGCACCTGCGCCAGCCACACCCAGCCCGAAGCTGAAGGATTTGCTGCCCGGTGGCCCTCTCGATGGCGGCATTGGTGCGATCAATATGTCGAATTTCGCGGTCGGGTTTCAGGGGTTCAACTTTACCATTGATCGGATCGCGACGCGTGCGGTGCGCAACGGCGATGGCATCATTACCGCCACAAAATTGGAACCCATCACCATGAAGCTGACGGTTCCCGAAGCTTTGCTGAACCAGCCAGATAGTCCCATGGCGATGTTTGCCCCTCTCTTGTCTGACGGGATTGAATTGGTCATCGGGGCAGAGGCAAAATATGACCCGGTTACCGATATCGCGACCCTGAATGATTTGAACTACACGTTCAAAGGCTGGGCTGGTGTCAACCTTGACTTTGCCATGGACGGGCTGGGGAAGTTTTATCGCGAACAAACGGTAGATGCCCTCATTGGACCCTTGGCTGAGGATTTGAAGAAAGCGAATGCGCCCAAGGGTAAAGGGGCTAAGAAGCCTGACCCTACGGCACAACTCAAGCAAAGCTTGGCGATTTATCAGGGCATGCGCTTCCTCAATGGTGCGCTTGAACTCCGCGACCAGGGTGGAATTGCCAAAGCTGCCGGGGTGTTTGCGTCTATGATGGCACCTCCAGCCAAAGGGGCGACCAGCCGTTCGGCCACACAGGATGCACAAGCCGTGGCTCAAGTCCGTCAATCCTGGGCAGAGCCCCTGCGCAAGTCTGCGGCGGAGAAAAACAAGTCGATTATGGAACGTCAGTTCCTGATTTCCTTGGCCCGCTGGATTGAGATTGGCGGTGTGATGACAGCGGCTATGCAACCGCCCGTGCCGGTTGAGCTTCCAAGTTTGGCGGACCCAAAAGACCTGCCAACTCGGCTCGGTATCACCTTTACCAATCAGCCGCCTGCTAAAAACTGACGTTCTTTATCCGCACTGAAATAAGTGCGGATAAACTGCTTTTGGCGGGGGTAGATCTCGCTCTTGAAGCGTCGGCCATTGAACACGCCATAGTGGCCGACGCCTTCTTGCACATAGTCATAACGCATCTTTTTGGGAATGCCGGTGCAGATGTCGTGGGCGGCTTGGGTCTGGCCAATGCCAGAGATGTCGTCTTTCTCGCCTTCTACCGTCATCAGCGCGACCGTTTTGATAAGCTCTGGCTTCACCAAACGATCGCGACACATCAAGATGCCACGCGGGAGATGATATTCTTGAAATACCTTTTGGATCGTCTGCAGGTAGAATTCCTCTGACAGGTCGAGAACTGCCAGATATTCGTCGTAGAATTCGCGATGCTTTTCGGCTTCGTCGCCATCACCCGCCACCAGATGGTTGAAGAAGTCGCGATGGGCATCAATGTGGCGGTCCATATTCATTTGCATGAAGGAGGCAAGTTGCACAAAGCCTGGATAAACCCGGCGGAAAGCGCCCGGAAAAATTGGTGGCACGGTTTGGATCATCTTGGACTCAAACCACGTAAACGGCTTTTCCTCAGCCAGCTTATTGGTCACCGTGGGCGAACACCGCGCATCAATAGGAGAGCCCATATAGGTCATGGAGGCGGGCAGGGCAGGGTCCTTATCCTCCGCCATCAGGGCGATGGCGGCAAGGACAGGGGGGCCGGGTTGGCATACAGCCACCACATGGGCCTTGGGGCCCACTTGGCCCAGCATTTCGCGGATATGTTCGATATAATCGTCCAGATCAAAGCGGCCCATGCCAATCGGTACATCGCGCGCATCGTGCCAATCGGTGATATAGACGTCATGATCTTGGATAAAGGCCTCCACGGTGCCGCGCAGCAAAGTGGCGAAATGGCCCGACAAGGGGGCAGCGATCAGAACACGAGGCTCAACCCAATCTGGGCCACGCGCTTCCGCCAAAGCTTGCTTATCGCGCTTAAAATGTACAAGGCTGCACCAGGCAGAAGACCAGACCGTCTCAATCGTGACCGGCACTTTGATGCCATTGATGACAGTCGACTCGATACGCCAAGCGGGCTTCTCATAGCGGCGGGTCATCGCCTCAAACAAATCCGACGCGGCGCTCAGGTTGCGGCCAAAGGGTGTTTGCGCGATGGGGTTTAAGGGGTTGGCCAGCAAGGCGCGTTGGAAATTGACCGCAACTCGCCAAGGCATCATCGCGGCACGCTGCATCTCAACGATCGAATAAAGCATGGTCGCCCCCTCTGCACGCACCACATATGGCAGCCAGATCAGCTATGATTGCATGGCATCTATGAAGATTTGGCAACCATATCGCGCAGCATGTTTTGCCCGCTTGCCGTAGGGGAATGTAAATTTTGTTTTTAAAAACAGAAGTTTGAATAAATGCTGCAACTGCGTTGTGCAGGGTGCACAACCAATAGGTGGACTGAATTCTTGCCTCTTTAAGCCTGATTTCGGGTAGAGGCTGAGTCTTTACAACCCATTCTTTGACAGGGCTGCCAGACATTGGCCCATGGCTTTGGGGTCTGGATCGGCCGAAAAGAAGGTCGCAAGCTTGCCCTGACGGTCGAGCAAATAGAAGATGGAGGTATGGTCTATAACATAATCCTCGGCTTTACCGCCTTCGGGGATGGACTTGCGAAACCCAACTTTAAACGCCTTGGCCGCGGCACTTACTTGCTCGGGCGTGCCGGTCAGGCCTTGCAAACCTTGGGGGAAGCCTGCCGATGTCACATAGGCTTTCATGGCAGCAGGTGTGTCGCGTTCTGGGTCCAAACTGATCAAAATCGGCTGAATGTCGGTCGATTTCGAACCGGGCACTGTTTTGGCTTCTTCGAGAGCCAGGCGCATGGTTTGCAAGGAGAGCGGGCAGATATCGGGGCAGTAGGTAAAGCCAAAATAGATCAGCGCTGGCTTGCCCGCAAAGGTCTTCTCGCTGACCGCCACATTGTCTTGATTGACCAGATTGAAAGGTCCGCCAATCTCGGCAAAGGCGCGGGCGTTACAGCCCTCTGGCAGGGCGGCTTCAACAGGTTTGGGCGCCAAACTCTTCTGCAGGAAAGCCGCACCCAGAACCAGTATGCCAAGGCCAAGCGCGCCAATCGCAATCAGGCGCGGCAAAGGGATCGAGGGCTTGGCGGGGGGCGTTTCAGAGGGTTTCGACATGGCGGTGATCCACCACTTATTCTTGGCGCTGGCAAGCACGCATTGGCAGTTTGCCCTGCGGCGCTTTGTCCAAGGCGTGATGGCCAAGGCGTGATGGGATGTGTCTTTAAGGCTTCATCGCGTCATGATACGGATTTTGGCGTATCAACCCTCTGCGAGGCACCATGTTTCAAATCGGATTTATTTTGTTTCCCAATGTCACGCAGTTGGATTTCACGGGGCCATTGCAGGTCTTGCATCGCTTGCCGGATTCCCAAGTTCATATCATCAGCCATAGCCTTGATCCGGTGCCAAGTGATTGTGGATTGTCGCTCGTGCCGACGACGACGTTTGACGTCTGTCCGCCGCTCGATTTGATCTGTGTGCCGGGTGGCTTTGGGGTGGAACAGGCCATGGCAGACCCCGTGCTGATCGCTTTTCTGAAAGCGCAGGCAGGCAGCGCGCGCTACATCACCAGCGTCTGTACGGGGGCATTTGTTCTGGGTGCAGCAGGCTTGTTAAAGGGCAAGCAGGCGACCACGCATTGGGCCTATCATAGCCTACTGGCGGAGGTTGGTGCGATCCCAACTCAAGGCCGTGTCGTGCGCGATGGGCGGGTCTTTACGGGCGGCGGGGTGACGGCAGGTATCGATTTTGCCTTGACCATTGTCGCTGAAATCGCCGGGCAAGCCGTGGCCCAGCGCGTCCAATTGTCGATTGAATATGATCCGGCCCCGCCTTTCGTCGGCGGCTCTCCCCAAACAACGCCGGGCGATATTCTAGCAGGGCTTGCGGGCTTTTATGCCAAACGCAATTTGGAATTTGGCCCCGCTGTCACCCAAGCGTTCGAGCGGTTTGGCACTTAGATCCGCAGTGCCCGCACGGCTGCATGGCGGGCAAAACTTAAGGTCACGGCTTTGCGCCGCGCTGGGGCCAGATCAAAGCGTGGCGCGCGGCGCACAATTTCTGCCCCAAAGCTATCGGCGACAATCAGGCCCGGCGCTTGGTCTTCGGTGGCGGGGATCAAGTCGATTGGAAAATCCGGCGCGACGGCGAAATAGAAAAGGTCACAATAAGGCGCATATTCGGGCCATTTCATATCGGTCTTGAAATCCTCCACCCCGGATTTGACCTCTACAATCACCAACTCACCCTTTTGGCTGAGACCGCAAATGTCGGCGCGGCGATTATTGGCGAGCTTAAACTCCCAAATGGGGGCATAGCCGGCATGGATCAGACAGCGCGTCGCGCCAGTACGCACGGCTACAGTGACATCCGGCCGTGCCGCTGGCATAGCAGCCGAACCCACTGTTTCTGTGGCGGTATAGGACAAAAGATCAGGACTTACAGGGTCAAGCATAACCCATCATGTTCCATCTATGTTCTTTTGTCGAGTGGCCCTATTTCTTTTTTGCTTTCGAGCCCGGCCAAGGCTGCACGTCGAGTTTGGTCCAATGGCGCCCCTTTTGTGTTGGCTTTGCATCGGGACCCAGACCTTGGAAATAGGATTTCTGCCACTTGTCCTTGCGGGCCTGGGAGTCTGGAATTTCAAGCTCTTGATTGAAGATATTGCGACTATCTTGCCAAGCCTCATAGGATTCCTTGAGGTTTTCTTCGGTCTCATAGGGCTTGAATTCGGGCTTGATCTGCTCAATTGCCGCCAGATTGACTGGGAAGATATGGGCAAACGGCTCGCCCTTTTGGAAGCGGACGGGGTGGAAAGCGCGCGTCATCACCCAATTCATTGTAAAGGTATAGTGCGACCAATCGGTCTCGATAATGCCAGATAGAGCGGCAATCCCGTCCTTGGGATTATTCATCGGCCCGGTCGTCATCAATTGGGTACCGGGCTCTGTGCGGAAAATCTGGTTCACATGAAAGGTCAAAACGCCATGGCCGAAGTGGCTGGTTGGATGGGGCCAACCATCTTCCAAGATTTCGACCACCATCGCATCCGGGCTTGGCCCGCCATCCCAAGTTACTTCAAATGAACAGGGGCATAGCAACTCCCACCCATATTGATTGGCAATATTGAGCGGCAAGCAGCGATAGGCGAAGCGGTCAGAGGTGGAGTCCATCCAGGGGCGCTGGGCAGGGCCTGGACGCATCTCTGTTGGAGGGAAGCCAAGGGTATAGGAAATCAGTTTCATGGCTTAGCTTCCTCGGTCTTTAGACGCGATTTGTCCAGCCCTGATGGCTCATCTTGGGCCAGATTAAGCCAGCAGTGCGCGGATCGCCAAAAAGATCAAACCCCACAAGATTGTTGAGGCAAAAACGGCGAACGCCAAGGTCTGCTGCCACGACCATTTTTGCTTGTTGAGGTCGTTATCCCGATAGCCGCGCGCAATCGCCACGGGCGGTCGGGTAACCGGTCCAAGCTTACGGGGAAAAGGGGTTTCTAGCTGGGTCATACAGCCATTAAAACTGCGAAACCTTATGCATGTGTTAACCAAACCCCATCGAAAGGCATCGTCCTGATCCCTATCTGTTTATTTCAGCGCGAAGCTATGCCAAAAGCGGCGCGCGCCTGCCTGCAATCAGGCCAGTCAAACTATGTTGCGGCTAACCAGCCGCCGGAGATGTAAAGATGACCAATCCCGCCCCCATCGTCACCGTCGGTGCTGGCTCTGGCGCTGTTCAAGTTGGCAATAGCTTGCCGATCAGTTTCATCTGCGGACCTTGTGCGATGGAAAGCCGCGAACATGCGCTTGAAACTGCCCAATGGCTGAAAGAGACCTATGGCAAATTGGGCGCGGGCCTGATTTACAAGTCGAGCTATGACAAGGCCAATCGGTCGAGCCTGACGGGTGCGCGCGGCTTCGGACTCGATAATGCGATGTCGGTGTTTCAAGAGATTAAGGACAAGCTAGGCCTGCCGGTTTTGACCGACGTGCACACGGAAGAGCATTGCCGGATCGTGGGCGAAGTGGTCGACGTGCTGCAAATCCCAGCCTTCTTGTGCCGTCAGACGGATCTTCTGATTGCGGCGGCTAAGACGGGTAAAGTCGTCAATGTCAAAAAGGGGCAATTCTTGGCCCCTTGGGATATGAAGCATGTGATTGCCAAGGTCACCGGCTCTGGGAATCCCAATGTGATGGTGACCGAACGGGGTGCCAGCTTTGGGTATAATACCTTGGTGACCGACTTCCGTGGCCTGCCTACTATGGCGGCTTTTGGTGCACCAGTTGTGTTTGACGCAACCCATTCGGTGCAGCAGCCCGGTGGCAAGGGAGATTCTTCGGGCGGGGATCGCACCATGGTCAAATATCTGGCGCGTGCCGCAGCGGCTGTGGGTGTGGCGGCGATCTTTATGGAAAGCCATCCAGACCCCGATAAGGCCCCCTCAGACGGGCCGAACATGGTGCCCTTTGCTGAGTTGGAAGATGTGTTGAAGGGCATTATTGCCCACGACAAAATCACCAAGGGCTATTGAGGTTCTGTGGCCTTCGGGCCACAGGTCTGTGCCAAGATGGCCAAAGCAGGTGCCATTTGAGTTTGACGGGCTTTACCCTTGCGGTTTCAATCGTTAACCACACCATTCACGAACTGAGGGGACCTACTTAAGCATGACTGAGTACTGACACGGGGCGATTGCCGACGCCGCCCATCCAACGATGGTTTGTCTCATTTGTTTGAGCCGACCCACGCGCGTCGCACTTCACTTCCTTCGTGGCTTTGCCGTCTGTCGGCCTTGCTTGAGTTTTTTCAAACAGCACGCACCCAAACAACGCCACTTGGTGCTTAGCTGTTCTGTCTCTGAGTGAACTATGTCCGATTTTTTTGATGATGAAGACGACGCCTCGACGCGTCAGCAAAAGGCCCATATCGGCCAAATCATGCTTTACCTCTGGCGGCATTGGTCCAGCCAGCCGGTGAAATTCTTAGCCGTTGTTGTGCTGATGGTGGCCTCAACTGCGTGCGAGCTGCTCTTGCCCGCTTTATCTGGCAGGATTGTCGAGAAATTGACGGAAGGCCCGCAAGCCGCCGATCATGCCTTCGACCTCTTCTGGCTGTTTGCGGCAATTGCGGCGGGCATGTTTGTCCTGCGCAATATTTTGGTGCGGGTTTGGAACCTGTTTGCGGCCCGCAATATGGCCAATATCACCCAATCCAGCTTCCGAGATGTGCAGCGCTTTTCCAGCCAGTGGCACAGCGATAACTTTGCTGGCGCGACCGTGCGCCGGGTAAGCCGCGCCATGTGGGCCTATGACACGCTGTCGGACAATTTCCTCTGGTTCATTCTGCCTGCCGCCATTGTTCTGTTGGGGTTGACGGGGATGATGTTGGCGACCTGGCCGATGGTCGGCCTCTATGTCGGTGGGTCGATCACCCTGTTTACGACCGCCAGCATTCTGATCGCACGCTTTTACATCCAAAAGGCCAATGAGCGTTCTAACTCGGCCGATACCGCCATCGGCGCTGCCTTGGCTGATGCCGTTTCGGCTAACCCGACGGTGAAAGCTTTTGGAGCCGAAGCCCGTGAAGAGGCCCGCTTCAGCGGTGTTGTTGAAAAGTGGCGCGGTCTCGTGGCCACCACTTGGATGCGCTATGCAGACGGCTGGGCCGTATCCAACATCATCCTGTGGTCCTTACAAGTGGGGCTATTGGGCCTTGTCTTGATAGAGTGGCGAGAAGGGCGCGCGAGCCCCGGCGACGCAACTTTTGCTTTGACCAGCTACTTTCTGATCGCCAGCTATTTGCGCAATCTGGGTGAGACGGTGCAGCAAGTGCAACGCGGCTTTGCCGATATCGAAGATGCGGTGGCCTATAGCTTGGAGGTCGAAGACGTCGCCGATGCACCCAACGCCAAAGCCTTTGTGCAAGGCAGGGGCGAGATTGTGTTTGATCAAGTCACTTTCGGCTATCGCGGTCAGAGTGAGCCTTTGTACCATGACTTCTCTTTGACCATCCAACCCGGGGAGACGGTGGCCCTGGTGGGTCAAACAGGCTCTGGCAAGTCGACCTTCGTGAAGTTGCTGCAGCGGCTTTATGATGTGGATGCCGGTGCGATCCGCATTGATGGCCAAGATGTGCGCCACGTCCGCCAGGATAGTCTGCGTAGCTCGATCGCTCTTGTGCCGCAGGACCCAGCTTTGTTTCACCGCAGCTTGCACGAGAATATTGCCTATGCCCGGCCTGATGCCACGCGAGAAGAATTGGAAGCAGCCACGCGGGATGCCCGCGCGGCGGACTTTATCGGTCGTTTGCCCAAGGGTCTCGCCACGCAAGTGGGCGAGCGCGGGGTTAAGCTGTCAGGCGGGGAGCGGCAACGTGTGGCCCTTGCCCGCGCTTTCTTAGCCGATGCGCGGATCTTGATCTTGGATGAGGCGACATCCTCGCTCGACACGCAGACAGAACGCGATGTTCAAGATGCGATGAAAGCCTTGGCCAAGGACAAGACGACAATCCTTATTGCTCACCGTCTCTCGACAGTGCGTGAGGCAGATCGAATCCTCGTGTTCGAGGCTGGACGTATCGTCGAGCAAGGCACCCATGAGTCGTTGGTCGCAAAAGGTGGGGCCTATGCCCGTCTCAATGCATTGTCGGTTGGCGATAAATTGGGTGGCGACTTGGATTTACATGCTGAGCTGCCTGTCCAGCATAGCTCTTGAGTTGACTGATAAGCGTGCAATGCCAGCCGCTTAACTGCCCTTGCCCTGATCGCAATCCCGTGATCATGTGCGCGCCACAGATCACGGGTCCGTTATAAGCGGCACTCAGGGGGAGTTTGATCATGTCGGATCTTTGGGGTGTTATTTGGAACATCGTGTTTGCCGGTGGGCTTTTGGTGACTTTGGGGACGATTTTCCCAGTCGCCAGAGAGATGAAAAATCACCCCAAAGGCCTGCGCGTGCTGTTCTTTGCCGAAATGTGGGAGCGCTTTTCCTATTACGGCATGCGCGGCCTGCTAACGGTCTATTTGGTGCAGCACTTTTTGTTTGACCAAGCCGACGCGCAAAAGACCTACTCCTCGTATACGACGCTTGTTTATCTCTTGCCGCTGGTTGGTGGGGTGCTGGCAGACCGCTTCTTGGGCACACGTAAAGCCATCGCCTTTGGCGCTTTGGCGCTGGTGTTTGGTCACTTTGCGATGGGCTTTGAGGGCAAGCCCACAACCCAGACCCTGACCTATCAGGGCGCCACATATGAATTTGTTACAGAAGGGCGCAATGAAGACTATGTTGCCAAGCTGAAGATTGGCGAACAAGCCTATGCTTATAGTGCTTCTGAAAAAGGCATTGAGATCAAGGACCTTCCTGCCACGGCCCCAGTGCCAGCTCTGCTGCCAGCCGGCAGCTATGAATTGAAGAAGGTGAAGTCAGAGGGTCCTTTTGAGATCATCTTTTACATCGCCCTGTCCTTGATCATTTTGGGTGTTGGCTTTTTGAAGCCCAGTATTTCGTCCATTGTGGGGCAGCTCTATCCCGAAGGCGACCCACGCCGCGATCCGGGCTTTACCCTCTATTATTATGGTATCAATCTGGGAGCCTTTTGGGCCGCCATTCTGTGTGGGGCTTTAGGGACAGTTGTTGGCTGGTGGGCAGGCTTTGGACTTGCCGGCGTCGGTATGCTGGCGGGCTATATTGCCTTTGTACGTGGTAAGGACAGCTTGGAAGGCAAGGGCGAGCCACCCGATCCCGAAGCTTTGAAGAAAAAGGTTTTGGGGCCCATCAATTTGGAGACCGCCATCTATATCGGGGCAATTGTCTCGGTTCCTGCCATTTGGTTCTTGGTGCAAAACAACCAATTGGTTGGCAATATGCTCGCCCTCGGCTCGGCTGCCGTGCTGATCTATATTGTCTATCATATGGTGACAGCGTGCAGCAAAGAAGAGGCTGGTCGCTTGATCTTAGCTTTGGTCTTGATCGCCGCTTCGGTTGTATTCTGGACGTTGTTTGAACAAGCAGGCTCGTCGCTGTCGCTGTTTACCGCCACCAATGTGGCCTTGCCCGACAACGGCTTTGTCAGCATCAGCGCCCCCCAGACTCAAAGCTTCAATTCGGGCTTTATTCTCATCTTCGCCCCTGTGTTTGCATGGCTGTGGGTGAAGCTGGGCCAACGCAATATGGACCCATCTGCACCAATGAAGTTCGCCATTGCTTTGGTGCAAGTGGGCTTAGGATTCTTGATTCTAGTCTGGGGCGCAAAATTTGCAGATGACCAAGCCCGTGTGCCAGTCATCTTTTTGGCGCTGGCCTATCTCCTGCATACGACGGGGGAGCTGTGTTTAAGCCCAGTAGGCCTGAGCTGGATGACGAAGTTATCTACCCCTAAGCTCCTCTCAACCCTGATGGCAACCTGGTTCTTGGCCAGCTCTGGCGCGCAATATCTAGGGGGTATCATCGCGCAATTGACCGCAACAGAGACCGTGGCGGGTCAAGTGACCGATCCTGCCAAGGCCTTGGCAACGTCGCTCGAAGTATTCAATGCGATTGGTCTTTGGTCGATTGGGATTGGAATTGTGATGGCTTTGGCGTCACCGCTTCTGAAGAAGCTCGCTCACGGCGTAAAATGAAGCTGGAGTCTCTTGGTCAGAAGGTGCCTTTGACCAGAAGATACCAAGTCCCATCTTTAGAGCGTTCACGATATTGGGTCTGACGCACCACCCCTGACCGACGGTCGGGGGTGAAGTCGGTTCGCAGACGGTTGAAGGTCGTTCCCAAGGGATCTTCAACGCCGAATTCAAGGCTTAGATTTTTATAGGCCTTGGTCTCGATCCATGCGCCCCAGCTGTCGATCGTGCCCCATTGAAAGGTTTGGTTGGGGCGGTATTCCCGATTGTTATTGCCACGCCAATACCAAGCACCCATGCGCAACTTCTTCTTGGGAATTTCATAACTGATGTTGGTGTTGAAATTCTTGCCGTTCCAGCCGGAAAAGGGCCTAGCTTGGTTGGTGATCGGGTCAATCAGCTCAGAATCGCGCCAGCGATAATTGCCTTCAAGCTCCAACCCTGTCAGCAGTGCAGACAAGGGGATGGTCCAAGTCACATTATAGCCCCAGCGCTCGGCTTCAGGCACATTGCCCAATGCAACTCCACCATTCCGGGTGGGGACAAGGGTCAATTGATCTTCAAACTTTTCTTGTACGAGCGAGGCATTAATTACGCCGCGTTTGCCCCAGCGTCGTTCGATGCCGATTAGGCCTGACCAAATCTGTTCAGGCCTTAATTCCGGATTGCCACTATTCTGATTGCTGTCACCCACAGAGGCAGAGTCCGCAAAGGCACCGAAATCTAACTGTCCCACCACGCGCTCTACTTCAATACGATAGGTCCAGCCATCTTGTGGTTTCCAAGCAGCTTTGACCCGTGGTTTGGGATAGAAGAAGGACCGTTTCTTGCCCGATGCCCCCGTCTGTTCAATCGTGGACCATTCGCCCGTCAGTGTGGATTCAAGGGTGAGTTTGGGCGAAATCGTCCAAGAATCGCTGATGAAAGCTTCCCTCCGGTTCTCGGAAACTTCGGTGGATGAGATGTCTGATGGTCGGACCACAAAGATGGTGCCATTGCCTTCCGCATATTGCCCGATGAAATCGAGACGATTGAAAGCAACTTCCCCGCCTGTTTCGATTTGGTGGGCCCCGAACTTCCTTTTGAACGTGAGCCGTCCTACCCGTTCTTCATTGGTGGAGCTCGCGATAAAGCGGCCAAAATTTTTCGCCTGTCCAACAGCATTAAAGCCTGCAAGGTCAGAGTTTTCGTCTTCAGTTGCCTTAGCAAGCAACGCTAGTTTTCCCGTCCAGCCGGCTACGTCGCGCTCTAAGTCGCCGCCAATCTCCCAGCGCTGGGTATTGTTGGTTTCAAGGCCCTCATCGACCCGAAATGGCAGGGTGGCATTGGGGCGGAAGGCCACATGTACCCAAGTGCGACGAAATTTGCCTTCCATATAGCTACCATTAGCGTTGAGCTTAGTTTCGCCAATTTTGCCATCGAGCGCGAAGGTTGCTTGCGCATATTTGGAGCGGCGACGGTCATCATTCGGCCCGCGCTCGGTATAGACCCCAGCGGGCGACAGAATGCCTTCAAAACCGATAAAGTCTTCGACGTTTTCAATCTCGGCATGCAGGCCAGTGGTTACATTAAAGCCAGCGATTTTTGACGTGTAGGAGGTGTCGAGCTTCGGCTTGATCCGGCCACTGCCGACGCCTGTGGCTTGCACCTCCCATTTGCCGCTCGCCTTGTTATTCGTTTTGCGGACCACATTAACAACGAGGCTTTTGCCCGGTGCCAGGGCGCCAGCAGCGGCCCCTTCAAGCAGTTCAATTCTTTCAACATTGCCCGCAGGGATCCGCGCGAGAATGGAAAAGAGGCTTTCATTCTTGCTGGTTGGGCGTGAGCCATCGATCAGCACATTGCCAGCGGCTGCACCAAACCCACGCACAGACTCCCCATCATCAATGCTAAAGCCTGGAATGCGAACCACCATGTCGGCAGCCGTTTGTGGGGTAATGTCGTTAAAATAGGCGGGCAGGAAAGTGCGCTTGCCCTCAACAAGTTCAGGCAGCGCATTGGTGAAGCCAGACGCCGGGCTTGTGGTTTCAGCATTCTGCGCCAAGGCCGAACTAAAGGCTAGGCTGCTGCAAACAACAAAGGGTGCGAGCGCAAAGGCAAGCGCGCGGTAAGAGACCAAAGCCATGGGTGTTTCCCCGCCCAAAAACAAAGTGTGGCCCTTTCTATCTCTTACTTCGTCTTCAATTGCCCGTGAAAAGGCTGTCATGAAGTTTTTTTAATTGAATGGCTTATGTGATTGCGTGCGCTTTGCGGGGCGGGGTTACTTTCCCAAACGCCCGCTCCAGTCTAAGTCCTGTTTTATGAGGATCGCACGATTACTTGCTTGTTTATGGATTTCGGCCATTGGGCTTGGCCTGCAGGGTCTTGCGCCTGCGGGTGCGCAAGGAGCGGCTCCCAGTTCTGCTGGGCCGGCGGTAGGATTAGGTAATGGATTTGCCGATCTATCAGCCCGATTGCAGCCAGCCGTTGTTGCGATCCGTGCGAAGCGGTCATTGGTTGGTGCCCCCCGCGATGCCGTTCATGCCGCAGCAGGCGGCTCTTCAACTGGCTCGGGCTTTGTCATTGATCCGCGCGGCGTTGTTGTCACCAATAATCATGTGATTGAAGGCAATGACCGGTTTGAGATCATCTTGGTAGATGGCACTGTTCTTCCTGCGACATTGGTCGGACGCGATAGCGAAACCGATCTCGCTGTCTTGCGGGCCACAGGCACACAACGCTTGGCCAGCGTACCGTGGGGCAATAGTGATGCCGCCCGGGTCGGGGATTGGGCAATTGCCATTGGTAGCCCATTCGGGCTGGGCAATTCCTTGTCTGTCGGCGTCATCTCGGCTCGAAACCGGGATCTGCAAGCCGGGCGCTATGATGATTTCTTGCAGACCGACGCTGCCATTAATCGCGGCAATTCTGGCGGGCCTTTGTTCAATGCCCGTGGTGAAGTGATTGGCGTCAATACCGCCATTGTCTCACCTGGTGGGACCCAAGGTGGCTCGGTCGGCGTCGGCTTTGCTGTTCCCTCGAATCTGGCGCGCAAAATTGTCGCCGACATTCTGCAGACGGGCAGCGTGCAGCGGGGTTGGATCGGCTTGCGGGCGCGTCTGTTGACGCCGGAAGAAGGCGGTACTGGACAGAATGGAGTCGTCGTTGCTGATGTCGCGGCCAATTCGCCCGCGGCCAAAGCGGGTCTTCGGATGGGAGACCGGATCTTGAAATGGGCGGGCCAACCCGTCACCGACCCGCGCGCCTTGGCGCGCTTTGTCGCTGCCGCGCCAGCTGGGGCAAGGGTCAAGCTGGAGGGTTTCCGGGGTCGACAAGCCATCTTTGCCAATCTGACCGTCGGACGCGCGCCAAGTGAGGCGCGTGCGCCAACGGCGCAAGCCTCGCCCACGGTTTCTGTTTTGGGCCTTGTGCTGCGTTCAGTTGCACCGTCAGATCGTCCAAAGTTGCCGCCGGAAGTTCGAGTGGTCGTCGCTGCCCTCGACCCCTTCGGGCCCGGCAAGGATCAGGTGCGCCCGGGCGATGGTCTGCTGGAAGTTCAAGGCCGGGCCGTCTCTAGTCCACAAGAAGCACGCGCGGCCTTGCAAGCTGCAGCTCGCAAGCGGGATGCCGTGGTTATCCGTCTGTTTCGCGATGGAAAGCCAATCTATCGCGCGCTGCGTCCAACGCGTTAGTAACAGGCAGCAAAGCTAGACCTTTCAGCCCGCCTCGACTATCGCTTGGGACGCGTAATCGCAGACTTGGAAACCTGGGGAATTCTGGATGGCAGACGGCCGCGACGATGTGCCTTATGACTGGAATAAGGTGATCAATCCGGATTCCACCAAAAAGCCTGCTAAACCTGCACCTGGCAAGGGCCCGACCCCGCCCAAGTTGCCCCGCTTCACGCTTAAACTGGATCTGTTCGGATGGTTGATGGCTGTAACCAGCCTCATCATTGTTGTCGGGATCTTGGTCCTTATCTACATGTCTTGGCTATTCCAAGCTGAAGGACAACGCGTCACAGCACAGGATCAGGGCCAGATTCCGATTACCGAAGACTTTGCGTCCGGACAGCCAAAGCCTGCCGACGTGTTGTTTCGGATTGGTGGTTCGTCCAGCATGGGGTCGACCGTGATGATGGACCTCGTATCGGCTTGGATGCGGGTTCGAGGCTATTCGTCTGTCAGAGCAGAGCAGGGCGATAAAGTCATTGAGGTCAAGGGTTCACGCGGTGGCAAGAATGCGCGCGTTCTCATTGCACTCGCCTCTTCGCATGGTGGATTTGAGGCTTTGACCCAACAACGCCTCGAGGCTGTGATGTCTCTGCGACAGGTTTTGCCCGCAGAGGCTGATCGCTTGTCGGCATTGGGCAATTTTACCAATGCGTCGAGCGAAAAGATCATTGGCCTTGATGCCAGCCTTGTCGTGGTCAATCGGAACAATCCACTCAATCGAATTGATACAGAAACCTTGAGCCGAATCTTGAGCGGGGAAATCACCGATTGGAATCAGGTCTCTAAAGAGGTTGAAGGCAAGATCGTCATCAAGCTTGAAAACCTCGGTGCGGATTTTGACGCAAGCCCAGCCGGGCGCCTGTTGGGCGACCGCGAACCGCCGGAAACCGTTACCTTTTTGGAAGGGCCTGTTGCGGTGGCCGATGCGGTTAGCCGCGATGAAAAGGCGATTGGGATTACGCGTCGTAGCACGGGTGGGGTGAAGGCATTGGCGCTGAATGAGCGTGGTGCCCGTTCAGTCGGTGCGGATGACTTTTCCATTTCGACAGAGACTTATCCATTCACCGAGCGCCTGTTTGTTTATGTCGGCTCCTCTGGTGGCGACCCGAATGCGCGCGATTTTGCCGATTTTGCCACCTCGCCGCCGGGCCAAGAACTGGTGGCGCGTATGGGCATAACGCCGTTGCGCTTGGGCGCGGTCAAGGTTCTGACCCCACCAGATGCGCCCAGCGATTACCGGACCTTTGGTCGGTTTGCCGAGCGGATGAATTTTGACATCCGCTTCTATGATGGGGCCAATCAGCCCGACTCGCGTGCGGAAGAAGATCTCAAACGCTTTGTCGCCTTTATCAATAAGAACCAGATTGATAAGCGCCGTATCGCCGTTCTGGGCTTCGCTGACAATGTGGGTGCCCGAGCTACCAATATTGGCCTTGCCCAATCGCGGGCCGAAACGGTTGCTTTGGCTTTGCAAGGCCTTGGCGTGACACCCGGTGTCGTGCGCTCGTATGGCGACTCTTTGCCTGTGGGCTCAAATTCTGACGAGCGTGGACGTATTCGAAATCGGCGGGTCGAGATTTGGCTGTGTGCGCCACCTGCTTGTCCGCTGATCAATCTTGGTGCTGAGGCCGAAACCACGACGCGGGGAATTCCGCAGGGCGTTCGTTTGGGCCCGCCGCGCCCTCCGGCAGAAGGTGAACCGGTGCCGAAGGGCTAATCGCCCTCCGGCAGAGACACTTCGATTAGTTCGCAGCGGGCTGCGCTTTTGCAGGCAAGCTATTGATCCAAGCCGCCATGATCTTGGTAAGCTCAGGATTATAAGGGGCGATGGTTACTGGTTTGCCAGCTTGATTGGCGGCCCGAACTTCTTCGCGGCTTGCCTGTAAGTCAAAGCCATGACCAGTTAGAGGCAGGAAGCGATAGGTCGCCGTGCCCGGACGATAGAAATTGACGACATCAACAATACGCTTGTGGTCGCGCTCATCAATGGCCGCAAAGTCTGCTTCGCCATAAATGGCCAGAACAGGGGCCTTGGTATCGCGCCAAGCGGCAACTGTGTCTTGGGCAGCCACGCCCCGCCAATAGGCTAGATTGCGGCCCAAGATTAAGTCATCCCCGTCCCAAGCGAATGCAGCACGCAACATGGCTTCATGATTTGGGTTTTCATTCGCGATGGTCTTGAGGCTTACACTTTCATTGAAAATCCGCTGCATCAATGGCCTGAAGGCCTTCGCCGCTTGTTCGGCTTCGGCTGGATCGGCCCCTGCGGACAGAAAACCCTGCATGGCAAACAGCTCTTGCATATAGTCCTGCCAGTTGCGCAGAGCGGTGCCGTACACCATCACCCCACGAGGGACTGGCCCTTTGGCTGCAATCAGGGGTGCTTGAATCCCACCCATGGAGTGGCCCAGAATAATAATGCGATCAGGGCTGATACCTCGGTCCTTGATGAGGGCTTGGTAGCCCGCTTCAAAGCCTTCCATTTCCAAGGCAAAATCAGTCTTGAGACAGGGCGTGTTGGTGAGGCTGTCGCCCATACCTAGCTTTTCAATCCGGTAAGACCCGATCCCGGCCTCTGCCAACGTCTTTGCCAACAAATGATATGGATGGGTGGCGGGCCCCTCGACACTGCCGCAGCCATAGCCTTGTACCAAAAAGACTACAGGGCCTCCGACTGCGGCATTCTTCGGAGTCACCAAAATGTCGCGCAATCTGCCGTCTTTAAAGCTAACTGTGCCATAGCGGACATCGGCATCCGGGATGACTTCCAGAGGACGGGGGGTGGCCTTGGCGATGAGGTTTTTGGTTTCTGCGCCGCGCTTGATCGTCAGTGTGGTTGTGTCGCCGGCGCGCAACAAGCCTGCGGCTGCAACAAGTTCGGTATTGGTTTTGGTGGCCTTGCCATTCAGGCTAAGGATGATGTCACCTGGTGCTACGCCCGCCAAAGCTGCTGTTAATTGCGGGGTGACGGTAGTCACCTTTGGACCTTCGCTGGTATTTTCGAGCGCCACACCCAGAGCCGCGCGTCGGGTTAATTCTGCCGTGATCGGCGATACAGTGCTTTGGCTTGCAACAGCAGTTCCACCAGCCAACACCCCAGCTAATATGGCTGAGGCCATTAAAATTCCTCGTGTCATCCGCACGCCCTCCTTTAAATCCCGCGCTCGTCCTAAGCGGTAAGGGGAGGATAACTCAAATGAATTCGAGGTAAGGTTTATAGGCTTCTAGACAGCCACGAAGGCACTTCGAGGGATGCCTTGAAAGAAGAGGGCGCTTTCTAAAGTTCCATGCTCAATGCGGGCAGGGGCTTGGGCGGCAACAATGGGCTTAGCGCGATAGGCAATGCCTAGGCCTGCCGCCTCAATCATCATCAAATCATTTGCTCCATCCCCAATGGCAAGGGTCTGGGCCAAATCGAGCTGAAGACGCGCCGCATCTTCTTTGAGGGCAGCAAGTTTAGCCTCCTTGCCCAAGATGGGTTGACCGACCTTCCCGGTGAGGCGGGTCCCGTCGTCGAGCAATTGATTGGCGCGATTGGTATGGAAGCCAGCACGCTCGGCAACGCGGCTGGTAAAGAAGCTAAAGCCGCCTGAGACCAGCGCACAATGAGATCCTAAATGCGCCATCGTCTTTACAAAGACTTCGGCACCGGGGTTCAGTGCCACGCGGGCCTCATAGCAGGCTTGTAAGGCGGAAAGCTCTAATCCCGCCAACATGGCAACCCGCTCTGTCAGTGCGCCTTCAAAATCGAGCTCCCCCGCCATTGCGCGTTCGGTGATGGCCGAGACTTGAGCCTTCTTATGGGCAAAGTCGGCTAATTCATCGAGGCATTCGCAGCCAATGATGGTGGAATCCATGTCTGCGACCAACAGACCCATGCGCATTGGCGGTCTGGAAGAAATATCGAGTGGCAGCCCGTCTAACCAGGAAATGGCTTCTTCCACATCGCCATCGCTTGCCTCGATGTGCAGCGCCTCACCGGCTTGAATCGTCCGTAAGGCAACTTCGCCCCACAGGGCTTCGATCCGCGCAACCGCTTCTTCAAGGACTTTTTCGCCAGTGGGGCTTACGAGGATCAGGGAAGGCAATTGGGACTCCATTCAGCTTATTCGCATCAGACTATTGGCGGTGCGCCGTAACTTGGGATAGAGGCAGGCGATGCAAAGTGCCCTCCTTATTCTCGGCCCCACGGCTTCGGGCAAGACTGCCTATGCCATTGATGCTGCTATCCAGCAAAATGGTGAAGTCATCAACATGGACTCGATGCAAGTCTATGCAGATTTAGAGATTTTGACCGCAAGGCCCAGTGCGGCCGAAATGGGTGAAGTGCCGCATCATTTGTTTGGCCATGTTGACGGGGCAGTTGCCTATTCAACGGGGGCTTGGCTGGCTGAGGCTGAAGCTGCAATTGCAGACATCCAAGCTCGCGGTCGTAAACCTATTCTAGTTGGGGGCACGGGCCTTTATGCCCATGCCCTCACGCAAGGCTTAGTGCCTACCCCGCCTGTCCCACCTGACGTTCGCGCCTCAACCCGCCGCTTGGTTGGCGCTGATCCCCGTGCGGCCCATGCACGCCTCATGCAAGTTGATCCAAAAGCTGCCCGCAAGATTGAGCCCAAAGATGCCGTACGCATTGCGCGCGCCCTGGAGGTTTTTGAAGCAACAGGCAGGCCCTTATCGGATTGGCACCAGGACCCCCAACCCCCTATTCTGGCCGAGGGCAGCTGGGAGGGCGTTGCCCTGATGCCAGAGCGCGATGTCCTTTATGCGCGTATTGAAGCGCGCTTTGAACGCATGATGGAAGAGGGTGGTTTGAACGAAGCCCATGCACTTTACCAGCGCCGGCTTGAGCCTGATTTGCCGGTGATGAAAGCCGTGGGCATGCCCGGTTTGATCGACTTCTTTGAAGAACAATGCGGCTATGAGGAAGCCATTTCACGTTCCATCCTCGACAGCCGCCATTATGCCAAGCGGCAGATGACCTGGATCCGTAACCGCGCCGCGGATTGGAGGATTATTCCAGTATGAGTGGGCCTACGACGCTTGGTGTTGCTGCGGCTTATGATTTGTGGGCGTCAGACTATGATGGTTTTGACAATCCCATGGTCTTTGCAGCCGGTCACGCACTCAGCCAAGCGTCGCTATCGTTGACACAAAAGACGTGTTTGGAATTTGGCTGCGGCACTGGACGTAATCTTGCAGCTCTGGCCGCAGGGGGCGCGGCAAAGCTGATTGGCTTTGATCTGTCTGGGGCGATGTTGGCTGAAGCGCGTAAGCGAGATACGAGCTGGACCTTGTTTGAGGCGGATATGAGCGTTGCTATTCCATTGCCCGATCAGAGTGCCGATTTTATTTTGTTTTCCTTGACCCTCGAACATGTGGCTGAATTGGAGCCGCCCTTGCGAGAGGCGCGCCGCCTCTTGCGGGCCGGCGGCACAATCAAGATTATCGAGATACATCCTTTCGTATCGATGCAGGGCATATCGGCGCATTTTAAAGCCAAGGATGGCATCGAAGTCACTATGCCAGCCTTTGCCCATCCTTTTCAGGATTGGTTGGCGGCCTTCACTGAGGCAGGTCTTCGTTTGGATGGTCTGAAAGAATGGCGGGCGCGTGATTTGGGTCCAGATGCGCCGCCGAAAATCTTGCGCCGCGGGCTGGATTGGCCGTGGGTAGTGGACTGGACTTTATCCCCGGCCTGAAGTGGCTTTCGCCATTGCGCTTTTGCCCGCATTGTCGCAACACACTCGCCAAAGGTTCATGAAGGGCCGCAATCAACAGCTCAAGGGGAAAGTCATGTCGGGTCCATTAAGTGGCGTCAAAGTCGTCGAGTTTGAAGCAATTGGTCCGGGGCCTTTTTGCGGCATGTTGTTGTCTGACTTGGGTGCAGACGTCATCCGCATTGATGGCCCAAGGTCACGCTCTGGCGGCGGGGCCAAAGACGTCACCGGGCGCGGTCGTCGTTCGATCAGTCTGGACTTGAAAAATCCCGAGGATGTTGAAACCTGCCTGAAGCTCTTGGAAAAGGCCGATGCCATGCTGGAAGGCTATCGCCCCGGGGTGCTGGAGAAATTAGGTCTTGGGCCCGATGTTGTTTTGGCCCGTAATCCAAAACTGGTTTATGGCCGCATGACTGGCTGGGGCCAGTTTGGGCCTTTGGCAAAAGCAGCGGGTCACGACCTCAATTATATCGCTTTGACAGGCGCGCTTTGGGCGACCGGTCGGCAAGGCGAACCGCCAGCCCCGCCGCTTAATCTGATTGGTGATTATGGTGGTGGCGCGCTTTATCTGGCCTTTGGTCTTTTGGCGGGGGTTATCCATGCCCGCGCGACAGGTGAAGGCCAAGTGATCGACGTGGCGATGACCGATGGGGCTGCTTCACTCACCTCCATGTTCTGGGGCATGCGCGCTAGTGGCATGTGGCAGGACGCGCGCGACGCCAATTTGCTCGACGGCGGCGCACATTTCTATGATTGCTACGAGACCAGCGATGGAAAATGGGTATCGATTGGCTCGATTGAACCGCAATTCTACGCCCTTTTGCTGCAACAGGCGGAGATTACCGATCCCGCCTTCCAGAACCAGTTTGACCGCGCCAACTGGCCCGCTTTGTCTGAAAAAATCGCGGTGATCTTCAAGACCAAAACGCGCGATGAATGGACGGCCATCATGGAAGGCACAGACGTGTGCTTTGCGCCCGTCTTGAGTTGGGAAGAAGCTGCTCAACATCCCCATAATGTCGCGCGTCAGACCTTTGTCGAGGTCGAAGGCGTCACTCAGCCGGCGCCCGCGCCACGCTTTTCAAAAACGCCCGGTACCATTCGCTCTGTCGCGCCAAAACCCGGCCAACATAGCCAAGACATCTTGGCCGATTGGGGTATTTCATCGTGAGCGCATTAGAGGGCACAACCGGCCGCCGCCGTATCTATCTTATGCGCCATGGGCATGTCGATTATGGCTCACGCGAAGTCGTCAAATCGCAAGATCCGACGATTGCGCGTTTGACACCTCTGGGAAAGGAGCAAGCCAAAGCTGCCGCGGCTGCCTTTGCCCATGTGCCTTTAGATATCGCCATTTGCTCGGGTCTCCGTCGCACGCGCGAGACAGCCGAAATCGTGTTGTCGCAACATATGGCCCCGCCTGTCTTGGAAGATGAGCCGGGCTTAACTGAACTACACTCTGGCAAGTTCATCCCCTTCGCCACCCGCGAGGAATTAAGCGCCTATCTGACCTTCACCTTTGAACAAGCGGGCCAAGAAGGCGCGACCTTCTTTGAGGGCGGTGAATTATTCGCTGACGCCTATGCGCGCGCTGTCGCCTCGATTGAGGCTTTGCTGCATCGTCCGGGTTGGAGCAGCGCCCTAGTGGTCGCCCATGAAGGCATCAACCGGCTGTTGCTAGGCTGGATGTGCGGGGCAGGGCCATCGGCCTCGCTGCCATTTGAGCAGGATTTGGCCTGCGTGAATGTTTTGGACTTTGATCTGGTGCCAGAAGAAGATGATGGCCCCATTAGCCGGATTGAGCGCCGCATCATCAAAGCAACCAATGTCACGCCATATGGTTGGCTGAAAGCCGGCATGCACCAAACCAGCTTTGAGGCGATTTTCACCGCCCCAGAGCTTGAGGATGAGCTGGAGGAATAAGTTCAGGGCCGGCGTGTGCTAGCCCCTCAATTCCCCTTTGATCGAACCGCTGGCACGCCGCGTTCCAAGTAACGGATGGCGGTCAGCACATGGGTGCGGACGCCAATAGGCAGGACGTCCTCATTGGTATCAAAGTTAGGCGCGTGATTGATGGTCCATTCTGATTCCGGCACGCCCGCTTTACTGGCACCCAAGTGATAGAAGACGCCGGGAATTACCGCTTGGTAGTCGGCAAAATCCTCTGCGCCCGTGACGGGCGGACGGTTGATATTCACCTTGTCGGCACCAACCGCTTCAGCCAAGGCCGACTGGGTGGCGCGAGCTAAATTTGGGTCATTAAAAGTGACATTATTGCCGCCATAGGGGTCGCCGCTGTTGAAGGCGATTTTGGCTTCCGCGCCATAGGCAGACGCGAGAGCTAGGACCGTCTTTTCCATTTTGTTCTTGACGTCTTGGCGCTGTGCATTGTCGAAGGTGCGCAACGTCCCGCCCATCTCCAGCGTGTCTGGAATGATGTTGTAGCGCACGCCACCATGGACCATGGCGGTAGTGATGATGGTCGGTGTCGCTGTTACATCGACCGTGCGGGCTGCCAAGCGGTTGAAGTCCTGAATAATGGCTGCTTGCAGCGACATGATATCGATACCGGCCCAGGGTGCGGCACCATGGGTTTGCTTGCCCTTGATGAAGACTTGGAACTTATCGGAAGCCGCCATAAAGCCACCGGGACGATAATGGATTGTGCCGGGGGGGCCTGGAAAAACATGCAGGCCGAAAATAGCGGATGGGGCCGGGTTCTGCAGCGCACCTTCTTCGATCATCAGCGACGCACCGCCCTTTTCGCCCGGAGGTGCACCTTCTTCGGCCGGCTGGAAGATAAAGACAATGGTGCCTGGGATCCGGTCTTTCATCTTGGTGAGCACTTCAGCGGCTCCCATCAACATGGCGGTATGGGCGTCGTGTCCGCAGGCATGGGCGACGGGAACCTTATTGCCGAGATATTCCCCAACCGCTTTGGAAGCAAAAGGAAGGCCTGTGGTTTCTAGGACCGGTAAAGCGTCCATATCCGCCCGCAGTGCGACGACCGGGCCCGGACGCCCACCACGCAAAATGGCGACAACGCCCGTCTTGGCGACATTTTCCCGCACCTCAAGGCCAAGCGATTTCAGATGCGCGGCTACCAAAGCACTCGTGCGAAACTCTCGATTCGAAAGCTCTGGATGTTCATGAATATCTCGTCGCCACGCCACCACCTTTGGGGCCATCGCATCCGCGGCAGCATTAATCTCCGCTGCAGAGATGGGGGCGGGTGCTTTCGCTGCTGAAACCATGGAAAGAGCCAAAAAGAGGCTGGCGATGCGGGTAGGGGTCAAGTTTCTCATCACGAGAACGTTATGTGGAACCGAGGGTCTGTCAACTGCGCCTGGAGCAATGGCCGCAAAGGCTCAACAGCCTTCTGGCTATCCCTCTGCCAAAACTTCGATAAACTAGGATGCGACGCAAAATGTTTCGGGGAAATCGCCATGGCAATCGACTTTGCAGAAGCCGCGAACAAAGCCAAAGCAATCAATCCGGCTCCGGCTCTAAAGGGTGTCCACCACAGTGCGTTTCGTTGCCGCGATGCTGAAGAGACGCGCAAATTCTATGAAGATATTCTGGGCCTGCCCCTCAAAGCTGCCCTAGTGTTTGAAGAAGAGCCGGGCTCAGGTCGCCCAATTCCCTATATGCATCTGTTCTTTGAATTGGGCGACGGCAATTATGTCGCCTTCTTTGACGTGCCCGAAGGGGCCCATAGCGGCAAATTCAAAATGAAATGGGGCATGGATTTGCATTTCGCGATGGAAGCTGAAAACCACGCGACCATGATGGCCTTTAAAGAGCGGCTCGACCAAGCGGGCATCCCCTGCTTTGGCCCGATCGATCACCATTTCGTCCACTCCATCTATTTTTATGACCCCAATGGCATCAATGTCGAGATCACCTGTCGTGATCCGAAACATGATGAGATTATGGCCGAAGAATCCGCTAATGCTGCTGAAATCATTGCGGCTTGGACAGCACGCACTGCGGCGCAGAAAGCCCTAAACGCGGCGCAAAAGTCCTGAAATATTTTGGCTAGGAGCCTTTATGTCCTTGATCTATCTGGTGCGTCACGCAGAGCCTGCCGCAACTTGGGGGGCTCACCCCAATCCAGGCTTATCCGAATTGGGTCATCAGCAAGCCAAAGCAGCCTCCCAGACTCTTAAAAGTGTAGGGGCGGGTTCGCTTTGGACATCTCCACTCGCGCGCTGTCAGGAAACGGCGCGCCCCACCGCCGAGGCTATTGGGTGTGTGCCGCATATAGAATCGCGCGTTGCCGAAATTCCGGTCCCCGCAGATGTAGTCGATCACCGAGCTTGGCTGACCCAAGTGATGAGCGGGTCGTGGCAGGATAGTCATGTAGATCCGCGGCTACGGGATTGGCGCGATCAAATCGGTCAAGCCCTCTTGGAAATCACCGAGGACACTTTGGTCTTTTCACACTTTGTCGCCATCAACGCCGCCGTAGGTCTTGCAAGCCAGTCAGACCGGGTGACTTGTTTCAAGCCGGGGCATGCCTCGATGACGATTTTGCGCAATACGGGCGGCATTCTAAACGTGGAAAGCCTTGGCGAAGAGGCACCCATCCGGCTGACCTAAGCCCAAGATCAGTCACAAGGCCGCGAGATCACGGCAATGTGTCAAGTTTCATTGCCGCAGAGGTCCCGAGCATGCTAACTCCCCGGCCTTGCTGCGGTGTGCCTTGCCATTCGGGTTAGGCGTCCTTACCTGCAGCGCACCGATCAACCGCCTATTCTTCTGTTCAACAGAAACTTTGAGGTCCTTATGTTCCCCACCCCCGCTTATGCTCAAGCTGCCGGCGCTGCGGCCCCAGCAGGCCCAGAAGTCATTATGATGCAACTTTTGCCACTCGTGATGATTTTGGTGGTTTTCTATTTTCTTTTGATCCGCCCACAGCAAAAGCGCATGAAACAACATGCAGAGATGTTGGCTGCGATCCGTCGCGGCGACAGCGTCATCACCTCAGGTGGCATTATTGGTAAAGTAACCAAAGTTGCAGACGATGAATTGACGGTGGAAATCGCCCCCAATGTTGCGGTTCGTGTCATCAAGTCGACCGTGAGCCAGGTGCAAGGCAAGGGCGAACCTGTCGTCGCCAATGACGCAAAATCCTAATTGAGATCAGTGCAGGCCCATCCCAAGAGGGTCTGCTTCTGCCGAAGGGCTAGATAGACGTGTTACATGTTGCGCGCTGGCGGGTTCTCGCCGTTATCATCGTTTCTCTTTTGGGCTTGATTTACGCCCTGCCGAATGCGCTGCCGCAATCGGTCCGCGACTCGATGCCGAGCTTCCTGCCGAGCAAAACGGTTAATCTCGGTCTAGACCTTCAAGGCGGCTCCTATCTGATGTTCGAGGTGGAGAGCCAAGTGGTCTATAAGGCCCGCTTGGAGGCTGTCGCAGACGACCTTTCGCGGGAATTGCGAGGCCAGCGCCGCCCAGGTGAATTGGGTTCTGCTAAGACCCCCATCTTGTTCGCTGGTCGCGGTTTGACCCCAGATGGTCAAGTCGCGCGCGTGACGATCCAAAACCCGGCTGATATTCCTGAAGCGATCAAGCGCATCGAATCCTTGGCTTCTCCCGTAATTGGCCTTACCGGCCCAACCGGGCGGACCGATTTGGACGTCAAAGCCGTGCCCGGCAATGTAATCGAAATCCGTCTTACCGAAGAAGCAAAAACCTCGATGACGCGCCGCGCAGTCAGCCAGTCGATCGAAGTTATCCGTCGCCGAATTGATGAGACAGGCACGAAAGAACCCGCCATCACGCGGCAAGGCGTTGACCGGATTGTGGTGCAAGCCCCGGGTGAGAGCGATCCTGAAAAGCTCAAGCGCTTGGTCGGTCAAACCGCCCGTCTGACGTTCCAAATGGTCGATGAAACCGTCTCGCCTGCAGAAGCAGCAGCTGGTCGGATACCGCCTGGATCTGTCTTGCTGGAGCAACCAGGCGAACCGCGCGAACCCCAAGTTCTGGTGCGTCGCCGCGCGCTCGTAACCGGCGATAACCTCACCAAAGCAGACCCTGGCTTTGACCAGCAGACTGGCGAGCCGGCGGTTACATTCCAGTTTGATGGCGCAGGTGCACGGGCCTTTGCGCGGGCTTCTACCGAGAATGTCGGCAAGCGCTTTGCTATTGTGCTGGATGATAAAGTATTGTCCGCACCGACCATTCGCGAGCCTATTTTGGGCGGCAATGGCCAGATTTCCGGCAGCTTCACCATTGAAAGCGCCAATGAATTGGCGACCTTGCTGCGGGCGGGGGCATTGCCTGCGCCGCTGAAAGTCATGGAACAGCGCACAGTTGGTCCTGAACTAGGTCGCGATTCCATCAATGCGGGCGCGACGGCTGGTATCATCGCCATGCTCTTGATCGTCGCCTTCATGATCTTGGCCTATGGCCTCATTTTTGGCGGGATTGCTATTCTGGCGCTGGCCGTCAATTTGATCTTGATCTTGGCAGCCATGACCATGGTGGGGGCTACCCTGACCTTGCCCGGTATCGCTGGTCTTATCTTGACCATTGGTGCGGCTGTGGACGCCAACGTGCTGATTTATGAACGCATGCGAGAAGAGGAATTGGCGGGCCGATCTACGGCCTTGGCGATTGATGCCGGCTTTAAACGAGCCATTGTGACTGTCATGGATGCCAACGTCACAGCCCTCTTGACCGCATTGATCCTGTTCTACTTCGGTGCAGGCCCCGTCCGCGGCTTTGCTTGGACCCTTTCTATCGGCGTGATCACGTCGCTCTTTACCGCCATCCTGATGACGCAGGTTCTGGTTGCTGCCTGGTATCGGCAGACCAAACCTAAGCGCCTGCCGATCTGAGGAATACGAACATGAAATGGCCCTTTATCAAGCTCATCCCTAAGAACACCAAGTTCGGGTTTGTTCGTTTTTCTATGCCTGCAGCCATCGTCTCGGTGGTTCTATGTATCGCTTCACTGGTTTCCTGTTTCACCCTCGGGCTGAATTTCGGGATCGACTTTAAGGGCGGCACGGTGGTTGAGGCAGTTTGGGATAAGCCAATCAATTTGGCTCAAGTTCGCGAACGCGTAGGCAATATGAATTTGCGCGACGTCGGCGTACAAGACTTCCAAGAGCCGAACCAAGCCATGATCCGCTTCTTGCCACCTGAAGGGGCGGACGCTTCGGCGACAGTTGATGCGGTGAAAGCAGAGTTGCGTGCGATTATGCCGGGCGTAAAGTTCCCGCGTGTAGAAGTCGTGGGCCCCAAGGTTTCTGAAGAATTGGGTGTCAATGGCGCTTTGGCGCTTGGCATCGCGATTTTGCTGGTTGTTCTTTACATCTGGACCAGGTTTGAATTGCAGATGGGCTTTGGCTCTATCGTGGCTTTGGCGCACGATATCATTCTCACCCTTGGCTTTATGTCGATCACCCAGCTCGACTTTTCGCTGACGACGATTGCCGCTTTGTTGACCATCATTGGCTATTCGATGAACGACACCGTCGTGGTGTTTGATCGCATGCGTGAAAACATGCGGAAATATAAGAAGATGCCCTTAGGTGACATTATTGACCTGTCGACCAATGAGACGTTGTCGCGCACCATCATTACCGCTTTGACCACCTTCCTCGCCCTGTTGGGTCTAACTGTCGTGGGCGGTGAAACCATGCAGGTGTTTACGGTCATCATGCTGTTTGGCGTCTTCATCGGTACCTATTCGTCGATCTATGTCGCCGCACCCGTGCTTATCCTATGGCCGCCCAAGCGCGGCGCTGAAAAGGCAGCAGCCAGAACTGAAGCTGACGCGCGGCCCTAGGAACCATGCAATTAGTACCCGCAACTGGCAAAGGCCGCCCACTCATTACGGCTTATGGCGCGGGTGGCTTTCGCTTTGGTCTGGAGACAGGCGATGTGCGGCTTGAGGGTTCAGTTCTGATCTTAGCGGATACTCCTTCTGCTTGGGGCCCTCTCACCATGGCGGACCTGATGGCTGGGAATTTGGCCGACCATGTGGCACCAATCTTGGCGCTCACGGGCGAAATTGAATTCCTGTTATTGGGCACCGGCCCTGATCTGGTACCCCCACCCTCTGGCTTACGCGACCTGCTAAAGGGGGCGGGCATCGGTCTGGAGCTTATGGCAACGCCTGCGGCTTGTCGTACCTATAATCACTTAGCGACCGAGGGCCGTCACTTTGCAGTGGCAATGTTACCTGTCACGTGACATGGCGCGGAAATAGGCTACATAGAGGCTAGTCGAGGCAACCGTACTTAAAGGGGAAACTATGGGCGCGCTTCTCTCTAACTTCAGAAACACATTCATCGTCAGTGTGGTGCTGGCAATTGTTTTGATCGCCGTCTTCGCCGGTCAACCCAATAACACAACCGGCAATATGCACGAATTAATGGGCCACGCGGCGATGCGCTGGCTGCACGTCTTCTTCGGCATTTTGTGGATCGGGCTGCTTTATTATTTCAACTTCGTACAGATCCGCACCATGCCGAAAATCCCAGACGAGCTGAAGCCAGCTATCGGTAAGTTCATCGCGCCTGAAGCATTGTTCTGGTTCCGTTGGGCTGCAGTTGGCACGCTGGTTACGGGTATTCTGGTTGCTTGGGCACGTGGCTATCTGGTTCAAGCCATGACGCTGAACGCTGCGAATGGCTTCGCGCTCGACGATGGTCATGTTTTCATTGGCATCGGTATGTGGCTTGCCATCATCATGTTCCTCAATGTGTGGCTCGTGATCTGGCCAAACCAGAAAATCGCATTGGGCTTGGTTGAAGCCCCAGCTGAAGCCAAGCCAAAGGCTGCACGCACCGCCATGTTGTTCTCGCGCACCAATCTTTTGTTGTCGCTGCCCATGCTGGTCGCCATGACGATGCGCCAAACCATGTGGGGTTAAGCCCATTTCCATTGTGTGAAAGCGGCCCGCCCTCGTGCGGGCCGCTTTTGTATGAGAGCCGCTATGATCCCTCTTAGTCCTGACATGATTGAACAAGCTGCCCAAGTCGCTCCAGACCAGACTTTGGCAACAAGCTTTCTGGCACCAGAGGCGCGGGCCGGGATGATCGCGCTGATCTTGTTTACGCATGAAGTCGCCCGTGCCCGCCAAGTTGTCTCAGAGCCCATGCTGGCAGCCATAAGACTGCAATGGTGGCGTGAGGCGCTGGACGAGATTTATACCGGCAAGACCCTCCGAGCCCAGCCGACGGCGCAAGCGTTATCTGCAACGATCCATATGTTTGATCTGCCTCGAGCGCGGCTGGATGCCCTCGTGGATGGGTTTGGTATTGAACAAGATGACGTGCCGTTTGAAACTTGGGCGGAACTGGCTGACCACAGCGATCAGACCTATGGCAATTTCAATCGCCTCGCCCTCTTGATCGCGGGTGCCCCTGCTATTTCCGCTGCGCTAGACCAAGCAGCCCGTCAGGCGGGTATTCTATGGCGCATCTGCGACCTCATGGCCCAATGGCCGCGCTGGACCCATCGCCGTCAGTTGTGGCTACCTGTGGAGGCGCGAGCGGGCCTAGACCTTGAGGCTGTTTTCGCTGGGAAGACCAGCCCTGAACTTACCCGTGTCTTGAGAGAGGCTCACCACCATGTCGTGTCGGCCCACAAAGCCACCAACCAAGCTTGTCGGAAAGCCGCTTTCGGGCAGGCGTTCCCCGCTATAGCCTACGCTACGCTCGGCTTGCCCTATGCGAAAGCGTTTCAAACCCTGAATGACCCGTTTCGCCAAGTCGTCAGCTTAAGCTTGCTCGAACGCCAGGTGCGCCTTGTTTGGTCGGTTGCCCGCCAACGGCTCTGAAAGTTGCTGGGCCCATTCATTTTGCCGTATCGAGGGGCGCGAGATACAAATAAATTGCGCGATGGCCTCCACCGGCTAACGAGCTGCCCAAGCGGCAATGGGTCACCTTCACGTCGCGTACATAGGCATGGTCATGGGTGACGCCAATCAGACCAAAGGCTTGGCTGACCGTTGTGCCCATAAAGCCGCCACACCGCACCCGCGTCACATTGCCATATTTGCGGAACTGGCTCATCGCGCCGTCCCAAGGTGCCACGCCAAAGTCGCCCAATACGGCAACGGGGCCATCTTGATCGCCTGCGCGAACGGCCGCCCGGTTCAGCTGCGACTCGCGCGCTGCGCCAGCGCCGTTACCGCCGCTGGAGGGTGGGGGCAGGGTGGCGATGATGGTCAGGTCACCAGCCGCGGTGCGCGCAATCGTTGGCTCGCCCGGGATCGTCGAAGACTGCCAACGACCGCGCGATAAAACGGCAATACTGGTGGGATCTGCAAAGTTTGGTGCCTCAATCAACTTCCATCCCGAAGGTGGGGTCACCACGCTTCTGGGTGCCTTCGCGATCAACACAAGGCCAGCTTTTTGTCGCTCTGCCTCACTTAAGACTCTCTCAAGTGCCTTTTCCTCACCTGCTACGTTCGCCCAAGCAACCACGGCATTTGAGATTTGCCCGCCTTTTGGAGCAGCGCCCAGAGCCGGCACGACAACCAGTAGATTGATGGCACCAACCAAGGCAGACGCAATCATCATCGTGCGGCCGCGAACGACCGCCCATGACAATCCGGCAGCGAGAGCCAAAAGGGTCCAATACCAGCGATAACTGGATACGGCATCAAACGGATAGCCTAATGGCGCAAGGAACGACAACAAGGTGAAAAACAGGGCGACGGCAAAAAGTGTTGTTCCTGCCACGGTCGCGGCCAGCTTTTGTGCCGCCTTGCGACGCCCAATGGGGCTGCGCTTCATGGTGGCGCGACGTTGTGCCGCCCGAGACAGCCCCCTGGCTGTGACGGTTGCCGCCGCACCAGCTTGGATGTTTTCGTGGAAGGGTGGGCGGTCTGGCTCAGAACTAGGCGCGTCAAACTCGCGGGCTTCGGCCACTGCCACAGGCTCATCTATGTGGACGTAGCGGGGCGAGCCCATTTCTGGTTCTGGCTTTGGCTCCACAAGAAGAGCGTTTTCTTCAAGGCATGACGCTTGTGCAACTTCATCCACACGCTCAATTTGCTCACTTGGCGGCAGGGGCGTCGCAGCTTCCGGCACTGGCTCGGCCATTGTGGCCTCAGGCTGAGGCTCAGCTTCATGTGTGGCAGCATCAGCTTCGACTGGGCTTGCTACGTCCTGCACCCATTCAACGGGTTCTGGATCATTCTGGACTTCGCGCTGATTTTCGATTTCAGCCTCAAGGACTTCCACTGCGTCCGCAGACGAGGTCTTGTCGGTAACCGGATTTTCCATCCAGTCTAATAGGCTTGGCTGATCGGACGGTTTGGTTGGCTTTGCAGGCGCTTGGCTCGCCGCCTCAACCAAACTCGGTGCGACGACAGGTTCTGGCTCGTCAAATATGCTCTGATCTGGGTCCAGCGGCGCGGCAGGACTGGTGGCTACGGGCATCGGCTCGTCGCGGACAGTGCGGCCCAAAAGCGGGTCGAACTCGTCGTCCAGCTCATCAACAGGCCCCAGTCGCAGGATCGGTTTTGCCATATTTGCCCGACTCTCTCATCCGCCAAACAAGGCTAAAAGCTTGCGCGCAATCTGTGGCGTGCACCCATCAAGGCTCGCGCAGAGCCAAGGTCTCCTTTACGGAAACAAAGGCTCCATCGTCAATCCTTGTGACTCAGGCAGGCCAAAGGCAACATTCATGTTTTGAATGGCTTGCCCGCCAGACCCTTTGACCAAATTGTCGATCACGCCGACCACGATCACCCGGCCCGGGATGCGGTCAGGGAAGACGGCGAGGATACATAGGTTCGAACCCCGGACCCAACGCGTATCTGGCGAAGCCCCTTTGGCTGCAAGCTTGATAAAGCGCTCGCCCTCATAGGTTTTGGCCAAAGCGGCACGCACATCGTCCACGGTTGCGCCATCAGCCAGTTTCAGATGGCAGGTTACAAGTTCCCCGCGCGCCATGGGCACCAGATGTGGCGTGAAGTTCACCAAAACTTCGCTGCCTGACGCAAGAGACAATTCCTGCTCAATTTCTGGCGCGTGGCGGTGGTTGCCGACGCTATAGGCATGCAGGCCTTCAGCCGCTTCACAAAAGAGATTGCCTTCTTTGAGACCGCGCCCGGCCCCTGACACGCCCGACTTTGCATCGACGATTATGTCGTTGGGCAGCACAATTCCAGCAGCCACCAAGGGCTTCACGGCCAAGAGCGTCGCAGTAGGATAACAGCCGGGGCAAGCGATGATAGCGGGTCTTTGAGCCAGTTCATTGCGCGCAAACTCGGTCAGGCCATACACGGCGTTGCGGGTCTTTTCGGGGTGCAGATGGTTGCGGCCATAGACTTTCGCATAGGCGTCTGGGTCACGGAACCGGAAGTCGGCCGACAGATCAATCACCGTCACATGAGCAGGCAATTCCCCCAATAGCTCTTCGCTGGCTCCGTGCGGTAAACAGCCAAACGCGACATCGACACCATCCCACTTGACGTCTTCGGCCTTCACCAACGTGCGATCAGCAAAAGGGTGAAGGTGTGGGAAGAGGTCACCCAAGGATCGCCCAGCCTGCGCATTGGCCGTAATCGCGCCGATGCGGACATTCCCATGGTGGGCGAGCAGGCGAATGGTCTCCGCCCCCGTATAGCCAGAGGCACCAAGGATTACGGCATTCAAGGTCTGGGTGGTCATGGGATTTGCCTTCAAAGTCCAAAACGAAAAACGGGCGGCCCGCTAAGGCCGCCCGCTTGAAACATGGAGATGTTCGACGCGTAGGTCTTAGCGCTTGGAGAACTGGAAGCTACGGCGTGCTTTCGCGCGGCCATACTTCTTACGCTCAACCACACGGCTGTCACGGGTCAGATAGCCAAATGGCTTCAGAACTGGACGCAGACCTGGCTCAAAGCGGGTCAAAGCGGTTGCGATGCCGTGACGAACGGCACCAGCTTGGCCCGACAGACCGCCGCCCTTTACGGTAGCGATCACGTCAAATTCCGTGGCGCGGTCGGTTACTTGCATTGGCTGGTTGATCACCATGCGCAGCACAGGGCGCGCGAAATAAGCGCCTTGGTCTTTGCCATTGATGGTGATTTTGCCGGTGCCGCGCTTTACCCAAACGCGTGCAATCGCGTTCTTGCGCTTGCCGGTCGAATAAGCACGACCCAAGGAGTCGATTTCGGGTTCACGAACGACGACTTCCACAACACCTTCACCGGTGCCCATGGAGGCGAGGTCTTCGAAGCTCTTTGCTACTTCTTCCATTATGCGGCCCCGACGTTCTTGCGGTTACGACCCTTGAAATCTACCACTTCTGGAGATTGGGCCTCATGTGGGTGTTCAGCACCGGCGTAAACGCGCAGCTTGCCGAATTGCGAGCGAGCCAAGGGGCTTTCCTTTGGCAACATGCGCAGAACGGCCTTTTCCAGCACGCGCTCTGGGAAGCGACCGCCGAGCAAACGCGCAGCTGTGGTTTCCTTGATGCCGCCAGCATAGCCGGTGTGGCGATAATAAACTTTGTCACGCAGCTTGTTGCCGGTGAAAACAACCTTTTCTGCATTGATGACGACAACATGGTCGCCAACATCAGCATGAGGCGTGAAATCTGGACGATGCTTGCCGCGCAAACGCATGGCGATAAAGGTCGCGAGGCGGCCAACAACCACCCCTTCGGCATCTACCACGATCCATTTACGGTCGGCTTCGTGCGTCTTGGCACTGAAGGTCTTCATGGAGTTTGTTCCAAATGAACGCGACCGCCCGAAAGGGGCGGCCACTTGAGAGCGGCGCTTCTAGGCGGCGGGCCAATCAATGTCAACAGCCTTGCTGAAATTGGTTTAAAAACAGAGTATTGGATATATGGTATTATGTTACCGTATGAATGGAGTGGCGTCTTTCGGCCCGCATTTGGCAATTTCACCTTATTGCCGCAACCGCAAGGGAATGTCATTGGCCCCGCCCACATTGCTGCCCACGCCCGTCGGTACAGGCACGGGGGAGCCTTCATAGTCAGAATTAATGACCAATTGGGCGGCATTATTGACGATGAGGCGATAAGCGACAATCACGCTCCATTGCGAGGCTTCCGCCACGGTTCCGGGCGAATTCACCAATAGATGTGAGTTGGGCAGATAAATTGTCCCCAAAAGCTCATCGACATTGGGCGAAAGAAAGCTGACCGAACTGGCGTTAGTACGGCTTGCCACAATGACAAATCCTGCCCACGGGCCCGTCTCGCGGCCTTTAAGGGAAGTTGAGGCTGGTGCGCGCACCGTCAATTCGCCCTCAATCAGCATCATGACCGCATTTTGCCCTTCAAGGCGCGAGTTTTCGCTGAAGATGCTTGGCAAACAAAAATAATGCTCGCCGGGCAGAAGCTTCATCGTCGAGGTGCCTCGCATGACAAATTGTGTGCGGTGCATACCAGGTGACAATGTCAGCGTGCCCTTTGTCCAAACATCTGTGCCGCCATGAGGAACTGAACTGCAAGCTTTGGGCGGGCTAATCGCGCGGTCCAAGAAGGGGTCAGGAATTTTCAGGGCACCGACATTTGGGGTAGGCGAGATCGTACCGCCTTGGCTTGATCCACTCGTCCGTACCGTCCCTGCCGTGACATTTGCACGATCCTTCAGGACGATGTCGCCATTGGCGTGTACTACGCAGCCTTTGGCCACCAAGCCGCTGGTGCCGTCGCCGGATATGGCATTTTCGCCGATCGCTTCATTTTGGCCGAGTATGCACAGGGGTTGGCGGACCATATTTTCTGCCACGGCGCGCACGCGGATCTTAAAGCCACCTTTGGGGACCAAATTTCCGAAAAACGATGGACGAACCGCAAAGCCATCAACGGCGAAGACGCCTTCTCTCTCCACGCGTGCGCTAAAGGCCACGCGGGCGCGTTGGGTGTAATTGCCGACTTGGGTCATAGCAAAATGCTCAGCAAAGTTTTTGGCGCTGCGCTGGCTTGAGCCCGAAACCATCAAATCGCGTGCACCTGCCAGTGCTGCCGCGTCGGCTGCCGATTGCATCAAGGCTCGCTCATTGGTCAAGGCTACCATTTCTACAGCCATGACCACCGCAATCGCACTCGGCAACACCAAGAGCCCTGTCATGATAGTCAGGTTGCCGCGTGACTGCACAGGACGGCCTGCCCTGATCGGACGCGAAAGGAACTTGTCCCGAAAACGCAAAACACTCACTCCCAACCGGGGTAAAGTTGTATCAGAGACAAATTGGCGAAACTTTAATTACTCTTCATGGGTTTTATCAAAACAATGGATCTACACTTTTAACTAACAAGTTTAGGGCATCTTTTTCTTGCCCAAAATTTTGCGGTGAAAGTGTAGTTTGGCCAGATTGGCGGTCCCCTCTGCGAGCCGCGCAGATTCAGTAGCGTTGAATCCACATAATCCCATTGAATGGGGCCAAATCCCATGTTATCCCATTTGCTGATTGCATTGGGGGCTCTATGCGTTTTGTTTCGACCTATGACGCGGGATTGGATGACAAGCGGCGGGTGACCCTGCCGGCTGACTTCCGCGCCGGGTTGAAAGCTGAAGGTGATGCGCAGGACCATGTGCGCGTATGGCCCGGTGATGGCGACTGGCTGGAAGGTGCCGATGACCGGTTTATAGCGGCGCTGTCGCAATCAGCTGAAGATTTGGCGCAAGATGATCCAGAAGCTGCTGAGGCTGCCACCTTGGCGATTTTGGGTGGCTCTCGGAAGTTGGCTTTGGATGGGGCTGGCCGGATCGTTCTGCCGGAAGCCTTTGTGTCTCATGCGGGCCTCGGTGAGCGCATTAGTTTCATCGGTCTTGGACCTTACTTCCGTATTGCAAGCCCTGAAGTAGCTGGGCGCATGGCGCAAGCTGCGCGGGATCGGACGGCGGCGACCAAAGCCAAGATTTTTGCCATGGCCCGGCGCAAGGTGCGGGAAGGGGATGGGCAATGAGCGGCCATCTCCCCGTCATGTTAGCTGAAGTGCTGGAAACCCTCGCCCCACAAGCGGGTCAGGTGATTGTGGATGGGACCTTTGGCGGTGGCGGATATACACGCGCCATTCTTGCAGCGGCTCCCTGTCAGGTCATTGGCCTTGATCGCGATCCCGACGCCGTGGTGCGAGGGAAAGCGCTTGAGCAGGAAATGCCCGGTCGCTTCACCATAATCGAGACGCAGTTTTCCAAACTGGACGAGCTGCAAGCCCCGATTGATGCAATTGTGCTGGATATTGGCGTCTCATCCTTTCAGATCGACCAGCCAGAGCGGGGCTTTTCCTTCATGCAGGATGGCCCACTCGACATGCGCATGGGCAAGGATGGCCCCAGTGCCGCCGATGTCGTCGCGCATTTGAGCGAGGCAGAGCTCAGCACCTTATTTCATGTCTATGGCGAAGAGCGTGAAGCGCGCCGAATTGCACGCGCCATTGTGACAGACCGGGTTGCCACGCCCTATCTGCGAACATCGGAACTGGCGGGCGTCGTCTCGCGCGTGATCGGTCGCAAGCACCAAGACCATATTCATCCCGCCACCCGCGTCTTCCAAGCGCTGCGCATCTATGTCAATGATGAGATTGGTGAGTTGGAAAGGGCTCTGGTTGCGGCAGAGGCAGTCCTGCCGCCCGGGGGTCGATTGGTGGTGGTAACCTTCCATTCACTAGAAGATCGCGCCGTCAAAACCTTTTTCAATGATCGCAGCAAGGAGGCAGCAGGCTCTCGCCATGCGCCAGCTCAAGCGGGTCCAGCGGCAAGTTTCACGCTGATTAATCGCAAGCCCTTAAGTGCAACTGAGGCGGAAGTGGCAAGCAACTCACGCGCGCGCTCTGCCAAATTGCGGGCGGCCATCCGGACAAGTGCGCCCGCACGGGCTGGGCGGGTTACCGGCCTTAGCGGTGTTCCAACCCTTGATCAGATTAAGAGGGCCGCATGACACTGACCCGAACCCATCTGTTTGGATTTGTCGGCCTCGTGGCTTTGGCCTTTGCCCTTTATTGGGCGAAAGCAGAGGCCCAAGCCGTGCGCGAAAAAGTTATCGCCCTGCAAGAAGAAGTCGATAATGAACGCCGCGCTGTGCGAACATTGGAAGCGGAGCTGACCTGGGTTGAGCGCCCAGATCGTTTGGAGGCTGCCGCTAAACGGCATCTAGGCCTTGTGCCGTTGACGGCAGATCGTATCGCAACCTTAAACGAGATGGATCAAATAGCGCCTTTGCGCACAGCCTCGCCAGCCCCAACCCCGGACTCTGGCGGAAAGCCAAATGCACCCGCCGCCGTCGTAGAAAAACCAGCAGACTCTGGCGCCGACGCGTCTAAGGCCCTTGCTGCAAAACCTGCCCCAGTTGCTACGGTGGTTGGCCGATGAGCGACCCGCGCCGCCCAGAGCCCAGCTTCGATTGGCCCCGCCCCGCCCCACGGGATCAAGGCGGCATCGGGACCATGCGCGGGCGGACCATCGCTTTGGCTGTAGCCTTTTGTGCAGGTTTTGGCTTGTTGAGCCTGCGGGCTGTCCAAATCGGTCTATTCCGCCCCGTCGATGAGGCTGCTACCGCTGCACGTGCCGCTGTCGCCCCGCCTTCAAAACGCGCCGATATTGTCGACAGAAATGGTCAATTGCTGGCAACTTCGCTGGTTGCCCATTCCCTTTATGCCGACCCTAAACGAGTTTGGGATCCAGTGGAGGCCGCGCGCGCCTTACGCAAAGTCTTCCCAGAAATGGATGAAGCGGAATTGGTTGAAAAGCTTTCCAGCCGCTCGCGCTTTGTCTGGATCAAGCGCCGTCTAACGCCCAAACAGAAGCAAGCCGTGTGGGAATTGGCTCAGCCTGGTTTGGAATTTATCGAAGAGTCCGAGCGCATTTATCCCATGGGCCATTTGGCAGGCCATGTGATTGGCTCCATGCACCCTGATGGTTCGGGGATTAATGGCATTGAACGAGCCCTCAATGACCGCCTTACTACCGGGGCGGGCACAGAACCGGTTCGTCTTTCGCTCGATATGCGCATTCAATACATTCTTGAGCGCGAATTGGGCGAGGCGGCTACCGCTTTCCGCGCCGATGGCGGGGCTGCGGTGATGTTGGATGCCAGAACAGGTGAGGTGATTGCCTCGGCCTCTTGGCCCTTCATGGACCCAAACCGGCCCGAGGCGAATACGCCCAATCAACAGAATAATCGGGTGACCAATTCGCGCTTTGAAATGGGCTCGACCTTTAAAGTCTTCACCGTCGCTATTGGCCTTGAAGACAATATTATTACGCCAGAATCGGTGTTTGACGCCCGCGCCCCAATGCGGATCGGCTCTGAAATGATTTCAGACTTTCACGCGATGAATAAGATTGTCTCTGTGTCTGAGATTTTGGCGCATTCTTCTAACATCGGAACGGTTCGCATCGCGCGCTCTGTTGGTGCACCGCGCGTGCGGGAGTTTTTCTCGCGTCTCGGGCTGATGGAAGCCGCGGGTGGCGAACTTTTTGAAAATGCGCGGCCGCTTTTACCGAAAAGGTGGAGTGAAATTACAGCCGCAACCGCTTCCTTCGGTCATGGCATTGCTGTTTCGCCGATGGCGGTGGCAGGCGGCTATGCGGCTGTCTCCAATGGCGGCCATTATATCCGCCCGACCTTTATTGCGCGCGACCCAGCCGTGCCGGTTTCCAGTCGCGCGGTGCTCACGCCTGCCACGTCTAAGACCGTCGTGAAACTGATGCGGGAAGTGGTGACCAATGGCACAGGCAAGAATGCCGATGCCCTAGGTTATGAGGTTGCCGGCAAAACCGGGACGGCAGAGAAAGCAGGGCCGAACGGCTATGACTCAAACCGTCGGGTGTCGAGCTTTGCGGGTGTCTTCCCGGCCTCAGACCCGCGTTACGCCATTGTTTTCTTATTGGATGAGCCAAAGGGCAATGCGCAATCTGGCGGTGTTGCCACAGCGGCTTATGCGGCTGCACCCTCTGTCTCGCGAATTGTTGCACGCTCTGCACCGCTTCTGGGGATTGCGCCAACGCGCGCGTTAGCTCAGATGGAGCCGCCGCGCGCGCCGACCCAAGTGTCAGCGCCACCACCAAAGACCAATCCGTCGCAGAAAGCGACGCAGGGGGAGCCATGAAACTCGCCGATCTCCTCGACCTTGAGTCGGGACATCCAGCTGCAAACCTCACCATTACTGGCCTTTCATCCGACAGTCGCAAGACCAAGCCAGGGGACTTATTCGCCGCCCTAACCGGTATCCAAAGCGATGGCCGCGCCTTCGTGTCTCAAGCGGTTGCCGCGGGTGCTGTTGCCATTCTGGCAGAGCCTGGATTGGCCGAGTGTGGCGTGCCTGTGATTGAAGTGCCCCACGCGCGGGCTGCCCTTTCCACGGTGGCCTCGCGCTTTTATCCCCGCCAGCCAGGCTGTGTGGTTGCGATTACGGGCACCAATGGCAAGAGCTCAACGGTTGATTTCTTGCGTCAGATTTGGACCCATGCGGGCCGGGCAGCAGCCAGTGTCGGCACTTTAGGCGCCATTGGTCCAAAGGGCCGGATTGATTTGGGCTTTACAACCCCCGACCCGATCGCCCTGCATGCCACGCTTCAAAGCCTAGCAGATGATGGCATCACCCATATTGCGATGGAAAGTTCCTCGCATGCCTTGGACCAGCGCCGCATGCATGGTGTGCGCTTGGCGGCAGCCGGTTTTTCCAATTTGACCCAAGACCATCTGGACTATCACGGCACCATGGCGGAGTATCGCCAAGCAAAGCTGCGGCTGTTCAACGATCTGTTGAGCGCAGGCCAGCCCGCCATTGTCAATGCCGATGCAGCTGAAGCACCAGCCTTTGAAGAGGCCGCGAAAGCCAAATCCTTGGATCTGAAGCTCGTCGGGTGGCGCGGAGATTTCCTCAAGATTGAAGAGCTTTGGCCCAAGCCTGCCAGCCAACGCGTAGATTTGCGCTTTGCAAACAAGACCTATCCTGTCGAAATTCCGCTGATTGGCGAGTTTCAGGCGCTGAATGCCGTCATGGCAGCGGGCTTTGCTCTATCCCTGGGCGAAGATCCGACGAAAGTGTTTGAGGGTCTAGCTGGCCTTAAAACGGTCAAAGGTCGGATGGAGCATATTGGCAGTACCGAAGACGGGGCCCATGTGTTTGTCGATTACGCCCATACGCCAGACGGCCTCGATGTCCTGTTGCGCGCCGCCCGTCCGCATGCGCCAGGTCGCGTTGTGCTGGTTTTTGGCTGCGGCGGGGATCGCGATAAGGGCAAGCGGCCATTGATGGGCGGCTTAGCGGCCAAATTCGCCGACGTCGTGATCGTCACAGACGATAATCCCCGTACTGAAGATGCGGCTCAAATCCGCAAAGAAGTCATGGTCGGTTGCCCCGATGCGCTGGAGATTGGTGACCGGGGCGAGGCGATTGCCCATGCCGTCGGCCTGCTCAAGAAAGGCGATTGTTTGTTGATCGCCGGCAAAGGTCATGAAACCGGGCAATTGGTCATGGGCCAAGTTCTGCCATTCTCAGATCAAGAAGCTGCCGCCTCGGCACTTTTGGCGCGGGGAGGTACTCTTGACTGATCCCCTCTGGACTTCGGCGGCTGCCGCCTTGGCGGTATCGGGTAAGGCGCAAGGCCAATGGGCCGTCAATGGCATTTCGATTGATAGCCGTGCGGTAGAGCCGGGCGATTTGTTTGTGGCCCTCAAAGCCGAACGCGATGGCCATAGCTTTGTGCGCAATGCGCTGGCAGCTGGTGCTGCTGCTGCCATGGTCGTTGATCCGACTTGTGCGGATGCCGGTGCGCCCTTGTTGATAGTGCCCGACACGCTGTTGGCGCTTGAGAACCTTGGCACCCAAGCCCGCCGCCGTAATGTGATTGCAACCCGCGTCGCCATCACCGGTTCCGTTGGTAAAACGACGGTCAAGGAAATGACGGCGATGGCATTGTCGGCTACCGCTAAAACCCACCGATCGGTTAAATCCTACAATAACCACTGGGGCGTGCCCTTGACTTTGGCCCGGATGCCGGGGGACGCCCGCTTTGGCGTGTTTGAGATCGGCATGAACCATGGCGGGGAAATCTCGCGCCTGTCGCCACAAGTCAGACCCCATATTGCTGCCATCACCATGGTCGCACCCGTGCATATCGAGCATTTTGCCGATGAGACCGGCATTGCCGATGCCAAAGCAGAAATCTTCTTAGGCCTTGATGCGGGTGGGACAGCCCTGATCCCCGGCGAGAATCGCCACGCCGCCCGGCTGGCCGCCCGTGCGCGCGACCGCGATGGTATCTCCATTTTGACGTTTGGCATGCAGGCCGGCTTTGATGCCCATATTGTATCGATTGACGAGATGGAGCAGGGCCGCCGCGTGACCGCAGACATCTTGGGGCAGCAATTGAGCTGGATCATTCAAGAGCCGGGTGCGCATTGGGTGCATAATGGCTTGTGTGCTTTGACATTGGCGGTGCTAGCCGGTGGCGACGGGCAAGCCGCAGCGGCGGCCCTGTCGCAATTTGGCGCGATTGATGGTCGCGGCGTGTCTCGGCCAATCCAGCTCGCTTCGGGCGGCTTCTTCGTGCTGGTGGATGAAGCCTATAATGCCAATCCTGCTTCGATGGCTGAAGCCATTTCTACGCTTTCTAGCCGCGCCGGCCTGCGCCGGATTGCAGCTTTGGGCGACATGTTGGAATTGGGCGTTCGCGAAAACGCCTATCATGCCGAGATTGCTGAAGACGTTATCCGCGCTGGAATTGACCTCGTCTTTTGCGCGGGTCCGCGCATGAGGCACTTATGGGATGCCCTGCCAGAAGCACAGCGCGGGGCCTATGCCGCCACCGCTGCAGAGCTTGCCCCTGTGCTCGCCCAAGCGGTCCAAGCGGGGGATGTTGTGATGGTCAAAGGATCAAATGGGTCGAAGATGGCCGAAGTTGTGCGTGCGCTGCAAGCACTTGAAGCCCCCGCTGGAGAGAGCTGATGCTGTACGAATTGCTGCACCCCCACTTTAACATCTTCACCTATCTAACTTTCCGTACGGCAGGTGCTGTGGTGACGGCGGCCCTCATCATGTTTGTGTTTGGCAAGCCGATGATTGGCTGGTTGCGGGTTAAGCAGGGCAAGGGCCAGCCGATCCGGACCGAAGGGCCTGAGACGCACTTTAAGAAAGCCGGAACCCCAACTATGGGTGGGGCGATGATCTTGCTCTCCATTTTTGTTGGAGCGCTTCTGTGGGCTGACCTAAAGAACCCCTATGTCTGGATCGTTTTAGGCGTCACTGGCGGCTATGGATTTATAGGCTTTTTGGATGATTATGCCAAAGTCGCCAAGCAAAAAACCGATGGTGTTTCCTCGCTGTTCCGATTGGCGGGGGAGTTTGTGATCGCCTTCATTGCGGTCTATTTTGTCGCCCAGCTGCAAAACGCCGGAGATAATGCGCCCCCGGGCTTTGGGACCTCGATTGCCTTTCCCTTCTTCAAGGATTTGCTCTTGAACTTGGGCTGGTTCACGCTGATTTTTGGCATGATTGTAGTGGTTGGTTTCGGCAATGCCGTTAACATGACCGACGGCCTTGATGGCTTAGCCATTATGCCTGTCATGATTGCCTCGGCTACCTTTGGACTCATCGTTTACCTCGTCGGCAATTTTGTCTTCGCGGACTATCTCCAGCTTCATTTTGTCCAAGGTGTGGGCGAGATTGCCATTATCCTTGGTGCGGTCTTGGGCGCGGGCCTAGGCTTTCTGTGGTGGAATGCGCCGCCTGCCCAAATCTTTATGGGCGACACGGGTTCATTGGCGCTTGGCGGCCTATTGGGCATCACCGCGGTTGCGACTAAGCATGAGTTTGTCCTCGCCATTGTTGGCGGCCTGTTCGTCTTAGAATTGGTCTCAGTCATCGTACAAGTCACCAGCTTTAAGCTAACCGGCAAACGGGTCTTCCGTATGGCGCCCATCCACCACCATTTTGAGAAATTGGGTTGGAGTGAGCCTACTGTGGTGATCCGGTTCTGGATCATCGCCACCATCTTGGCCTTGATCGGTCTGACCACATTGAAGCTGCGTTAGAACTTAAGGACCGAAGCCCATGTTCCCTGTCACCACGTTCAAAGGCCAAAAAGTTGCCGTCTTCGGCTTGGCTCGCACAGGGATTGCGGCAGCCTTGGCTTTGAAGGCTGGTGGCGCGCAGGTTTTGGCTTGGGACGATGGCGAGGCGGGCCGGGCAGCAGCTAGTGCGCAAGGCTTGATACCCATTGATCTGTCAACCACGGATTTTGCCGATATAGCCGCGCTGGTCATGAGCCCAGGTGTGCCGATTTATGGCCCAAAGCAGCATTGGACCGTAACCAAAGCCAATGAAGCCAAAGTGCCTGTGATTGGGGACGTGGAACTTTTTGCGCGTGAGCTTAATGCTATTCCTGAAAGCCAACGCCCGATGGTTGTCGCCATAACAGGCACGAATGGCAAATCTACCACCACGGCTTTGATCGCCCATATCTTGTCATCCAATGGCAAAGATGTCCGGATGGGCGGCAATATTGGTACCGGCGTGCTCGCGCTAGATCCACCTCGCCCAGAAGCCATTTATGTGCTGGAGCTTTCCTCTTATCAGCTTGATCTGGTCGAAAGCCTGCGTGCCAAGGCAGCCGTCCACCTCAATCTGACGCCCGACCATCTTGAGCGCCATGGCACGATGGAACGCTATGCCGCCGCCAAACGGCGCATTTTCAACAATCAGGTGGCAAGCGATTGGGCGATTGTTGGCGTCGATGATGATTGGGGCATGGCTTTGTGCACGCGTATGAACGCGGGTGCCCAACGCGTTGTCGTGCCGGTTTCTGCCTGCCAAGCCCTCGGCAAAGGCGTTTGCGCTTTGGGTTCGATGCTGTGGGATAACTTGGATGGTCGCAGCCAAATGGTGGTCGACCTCGCTCATGCCCATGCGCTTCCCGGTTCTCATAATGCTCAAAATGCCGCAGCAGCCTATGCCGCAGCGCGCGCCTTGGGCCTCAGCGCGCAAGCGATCACCAAGGCACTGATCAGCTTTCCGGGCCTTGAACACCGCCTGCAGGAAATTGGTCAAATCGGCCCGATCCGCTTTTATAATGACTCTAAAGCCACCAATGCGGATGCCGCCGCACAGGCCTTAGCTGCCTTTCCTAAGCTGCGCTGGATCGTCGGCGGACAAGCCAAGGTGGGTGGGATCGACAGTCTTGCCTCTTTGTTTGACCATGTCACCAAGGCTTATCTGATTGGCGAGGCTAGTGAGGCCTTTGCCAAGACGTTGGAAGGCCATATCGAGTTTGAGCGATGCGGCACAATCGAAGTAGCAACCGCGCGTGCTTATGCCGATGCGCAAGAGACGATGAGTGAAGAAATCATCGTGCTGTCACCGGCCTGCGCCAGTTTCGATCAATTTCCAGATTTTGAAGCACGTGGGCGGCATTTTACAGCCTGTGTGAAAGGACTCATTAACCCTGATGATGGCCTATCGGCGCAAGCGCTGCCTGCCGCTGAAACGGCTTAGCGCGACCACGTCCTTTTTGGAGCCACCCAATGGCGATGCTCGCTTCTGTCAGACTGCCACGCGCTGAATTTTCCTTTATCTCGGACTGGTGGCGCACCATTGATCGCCCGGTTGTCTTGATCGCGGCCGTGTTGATGACGATGGGGCTGGTGTTTAGTTTTGCCTCCTCCGGCGCTGCAACCGGTCGGCTTGGCTTCAATAATGAGTATTTCTTTGTGTTGCGCCAAGCCATGTTTGTGACCATTGGCGCATGCGTTGTGGTGGCTTTGTCTTTCTTAAGTCCCACCGGCGCGCGACGGGCTGCTGGGCTCTTCTATCTGCTGGCCATTGCCTTGATGATTTATATTCTGATGTTTGGGCATGAGGCCAAAGGGGCGCAACGTTGGCTGCGCATTGGCGGCTTCTCGTTCCAGCCTTCAGAGATCCTCAAACCGTCCTTGATTGTCTTGGCAGCGTGGTTGTTCTCCAAGCGGATGGAGAACCCTTCCTTCCCCGCAGCGCGCATTGGCATGGCGCTCTATGTGCTGCCGGTGGCGCTGTTGATTGCCCAGCCCGACATTGGCCAGACTGGTCTTTTGACCATGGCTTTTCTGACAGTATTTTTGATCTCTGGCATGTCGTGGGTTTGGATTGCCGCTTTTGCCAGTGCAGCAGTGGTTGGCGGCGGGGTTTTATACTTTGCCTTTGAACATGTGCAAAAGCGCGTTCAGGGCTTTTTGAACCCGGAAGCGGGCGAAACCTATCAAACTGACCGCGCCCTTGATGCCATTGCTGCCGGCGACTTTTTGGGGCGAGGGCCTGGTGAAGGCGAAATCAAACACTTCCTGCCTGACGCCCATACCGACTTTATCTATTCGGTCGCGGCTGAAGAGTTTGGGCTGATCGCCAGTGTGGGTCTTGTGGTTCTGTTCTGCTCACTGGTGGTCCGCGGCCTTCTGATTGCCAATCGCCAAAGCGAGAATTTCCCACAATTGGCCGCAACAGGCCTGTTCGCCTTGATCGGCTATCAGGCTGCGATCAATCTGGCGGTGAACCTCAATCTGATGCCGGCCAAGGGCATGACTTTGCCCTTCATTTCCTATGGCGGCTCGTCCATTCTGGGCTCTGCCGTTACCATTGGTCTGGCGCTCGCCTTGACCCGCAAGCGACCCGGACAAGATTTGCGCAATGGCAAGGCAACGGGTTGGGTCGGCTGGTAGGCACGCAGGACCCACCTTATTCAGCAGTCACTCACCGCCCAAATCGCTTCAATCTGTACTCAAAGCGCCCTAAAGAACGGGCTAATTACCTTTCCAAGGATTGAGTACACGCATGGGTCCTCTAATTATTATTGCTGCCGGTGGCACGGGCGGTCATATGTTTCCTGCCCGCGCTTTTGCTGATGCAATTGTCGCCCGAGGTGGCCGCGTCGCTTTGGTGACCGACCCACGGGGCAAGCGCTATACCGAAGGCTTTCCCGCCGAAGAAGTTTTGATCTTGCCGGTGACCAATGCCGATGAAGGCGGGATTAAGGGCAAGATTGATGCAGGCTTTGCCGTGATGAAAAGCCTCAACCTTGTTGGCCCCTTTATCAAGAGTCACGACCCCTCCGCCATTGTGGGTTTTGGCGGCTATCCAACCTTTCCAGTCCTGTTTTCCAGCGGCAAAGTGCCTGTTATCGTGCATGAGCAAAATGCCGTCCTAGGCCGCGTCAATCGATTGTTCCAAGGCAAGGCTGTCTCGATTGCTTCTGGCTTTGCCCAATTGGACGGGTTGGAGCATCCCGACAAACACGCCGTTGTGGGTAATCCCGTGCGCCAGCCGATCGTCGATGCGCGTCTGGACGGCTATCCCGATCTCTCCAGCGGCAATTTGCGCATTCTGGTGACGGGCGGCAGCCAAGGCGCGCGCGTTTTGGGCAGCATTGTGCCGCAAGCCATTGCGTCCTTGCCAGAGCATTTGCGCGCCCGCTTGTTCGTCTCCCACCAAGTACGTGAAGAGCAATGCGACTTTGCCCGCGACACCTATACCGAGGCTGGCGTTCAGTGTGAGGTTTGGCCCTTCTTCAAAGATATGGCTGACCGTCTGGCCAAATGTCATTTGGTGATCGGCCGGGCAGGGGCCTCAACCATTTCAGAGACGGCGGTCGTCGGTCGACCTGCCATTTTGGTCCCGCTGCCCGGGGCAACCAATGACCATCAGACCTACAATGCCGAAGCCTTGGCGAGTGTGGGTGCAGCCGATGTCATCAAGGAGTCGGAATTCACCGTCGATGCCTTGGCCCAATTGCTCGAAAACCGCCTGACCGCTCCTGATGAGTTGCAAAAGCGCGCCAAAGCCGCCCGAGGCGTCGGCAAACCCGATGCGGCAGAAGCCTTGGCCGATCTGGTCTATCGTGCGATCACAATGGTGCCTGAAAAAGCTGCCTAACCCCAAGTACCCCCTCTGATTTGACTGAAAGTCCTAAGCCATGCGAACCAATTCCATCCCTCTTGATATCGGCGCCATTCATATTGTCGGCATTGGCGGGATTGGGATGAGTGGGATTGCTGAAGTGCTTGCCCATTGGGGCCATAAGGTTCAGGGCTCGGACGCTAAGGACAGCGCCAATCTCGACCGCTTGCGCAAGGCAGGTATCAAAGTCTTTGTCGGCCATGAAGGGGCGCATGTGGCCGAGGCCGGGATTGTGCTGATCTCTTCAGCGGTAAAGCCTGATAATGTGGAAGTTGTGGCTGCCCGCGATCTCGGCATCCCCGTGGTGCGCCGCGCAGAGATGCTTGCTGAACTTATGCGCTTGGGCTGGACGATTGCGGTTGGCGGTACCCACGGCAAGACCACCACAACCAGCATGGTCGCCACCCTTCTCGATGCGGCAGATAAGGACCCCACCGTGATTAATGGCGGCATCATCAATGCCTATGGCACCAATGCGCGCGTGGGCTCGGGCGATTGGATGGTGGTTGAAGCCGATGAGAGCGACGGCACCTTCACCAAATTGCGCCCCACCATCGCCATTGTCACCAATATGGACCCCGAGCATCTGGACTTTTATGGCACGGCCGAGGCGATGGAGGCAGCCTTTGAGACCTTTGTGGCGTCTGTGCCATTTTATGGTTTTGCCGTCATGTGTATCGACCATCCAGGCGTGCAAGGCCTTGTGGCGCGGGCCACCGATCGGCGCGTCGTGACCTATGGCTTTAACCCGCAGGCCGATGTGCGGGCTCTGAACTTAGAAGCCGACCCAGACGGCTCCCGCTTTAGTGTCGCTTTTGCCGCCAAGCGCGGCAGCCCAGCCCACCAGATCGATGGCCTACACTTGCCGATGCCCGGCCTCCACAATGTCACCAATGCTTTGGCCGCGATCAGTGTGGCGCGGGAATTGGGCGCAAGCGATGCCCAGATCGCCAAAGGCTTGCATCAATTTGAAGGCGTCAAGCGCCGCTTCACCAAAGTGGGTGAGTGGCAGGGTGTGCGCATTATCGATGATTATGGCCACCATCCGGTCGAGATTGCGGCCGTCCTCAAAGCCGCCCGCCAAGTCACGACTGGCAAAGTTGTCGCCGTGGTCCAGCCGCACCGCTTTAGCCGTTTGCAAGCCTTGTTTGAAGATTTTGCCCGCTGTTTCAACGATGCTGACGTTGTTGCCATCGCCGACGTCTATACCGCGGGCGAGGCCCCGATTGAGGGGGTGGATGCTGATGCCTTGGTGCGCGCCACCCGCGATCATGGCCATAAGCGCGCCTTGAAACTCGCTTCCCCCGACGATCTTCCCGCCCTCCTTAAGGCCGAATGCAGCGCTGGCGACATCTTCGTCTGCCTCGGCGCGGGCGACATCACCGCTTGGGCCAATGGCCTGCAGGCGAAGTTGTGAGGCGTGGGCTGGCTTCAGCGCGTTAGGATGGCTTCTTTGTGCTGCAGTTTGGCGGTGGACCTGTAACCCTTGGGATTGCAGGGCCATCGTAGGCAAGACTCAAGGCAATCTTAAACTTGCCAGACAGCGGTTGCCCATTCCATGTCATTTTTTTGTACGATTCCGCATAGGGTGCAGGATTATCCGGCGCGCTAAAGCGAAGCCTAAAACTTTGACAACCGGACGGAACCAGGATCAAGCCTTCGACCAATAGATTTTGGGGTTGTCCAGCACCATCTAACACATTGACAAAGATAGGTATATTCGACCATATTTGGAACCTCCAGATTTGGTTGCGGTCCTTGGGCACGGGCGGTAAGTCGGCAATAAGGGCCTTGTCGGCCGGTAAATTGATTTCATAAGCCCCGCCATCGATCGCAAGTAGGCCAATCGATTTCTCTCGTGTTGGTCGGCTATCTTTGATTTTCCCCTCGTCACCATAATCCCAGTCGCCGAACAAAAGACGATATCGGGGTTCGAACATATGGCGCGCGGCTACATTCACGCAGTTGCGCCGCGCCGGGTAAAAGCCCATCTGCATCGCAAGATTTCTGTTCCAGTCGAGATAGAGTGGACTCGTGGAGAATAAGGTTACATAGGCCAAGGGAAGACCATTGGGCGAAACGACATGATAGCCGCGAATGATCGCTGACTCCCCCCTGTCGATGGCCTTTTGGGGGAATGAACTTTCGATTTTGACAGGAATAGCGACTTTCGGGTCTGCCTCCTTTATGGAGCAAGAAACGGTCGCTGGAACACTGGCAGCATGAAGCTGGGTTAGCTCTTCATATCTTGCGAGCGCGACGTCTTCCCCGGGCCTCTTAAAATTGTTCGGTGTTTGAATGCTTAAATATTCAAGATAGCCTGCTTCAGTATCGCTCGCCCTCACGCGGTTCCACGCCTCCTCCCATACTTTTTGCGATGGCCTTGGCCACTGACTTCTAGGGCTTAGTCGCGGCAGGAGGTCTGTTAGAAGCGGTGGCCGCACTCGTTCTTGTGCGACGACACGGAATATGCCGTTTGGAAATCTATTCAGATAGGCTTGGTAGGAGTCACGCGTGCCCACTTGGTCTGCGACTTGAAAAGCATCAATATCAGCGGAATCTAAGGATTGGGCTTGGCCCTGTGTTGTGGTCAAGGCGAGGAGCAGAAGTGCTAATCCAGCTTTGGCAAACCACGTGTGGATCACAGCCAGTCCTCCCCCATTTTGACTTCCGATAAGCCCATGCAGAGGCATTATCCTAAGGCATGAATCATCTCTGCTCAACTCCCGATTTCCACGCTGATATCGCCCTTCCTGCTTGCCACCCGCCCTCGCTTCTTTCATAAACCCCACCATGCCCAATCCATCTGACCTGCAAGCCTCCATCATCCCTGTCACGCCGTTTCAGCAGAACACAACGCTTCTGTGGTCGCAGGCCACGAAAGAGGCGGTGTTTGTCGATCCAGGTGGCGAGGTGCCGCGCTTGTTGGGGGCGGTGAAGCATTTGGGGGTAAAGGTGGTCGCGATCTGGTTGACCCATGGCCATTTAGACCATGCCGGTGGTGCGCAGGAATTGTCGCGCACCTTGGGCGTCGACATCATTGGCCCGCATGAGGACGACCAATGGCTCTTGGATGATATCGTGGCGCAATGGGCCAAATATGGGCAGACCTCTGGCTATGAGAATTGCGTCCCGACCCGCTATTTGAAAGATGGCGACAAGCTAGAGCTTGCGGGGCATCAATTTGATGTCGTCCATTGCCCCGGCCACACGCCCGGCCATGTCGCGATCATCAATAAGGACGCCAAGCTCGCCTTTGTCGGCGACCTGCTGTTCAAGGGCTCCATCGGCCGCACCGACTTCCCAAGAGGCAATTTCGACGATCTGGTTGCCTCCATCACCGGCAAACTCTGGCCTTTTGGCGATGATGTCCATTTCGTGCCGGGCCATGGCGAGATCAGCAATTTCGGCTGGGAACGCAAAACCAACCCCTATGTGAGCGACTTGGCCCTCGGGCGCGGGTAGGGGCACCAAAACGCTTCTAGATAAAAACTCTCCCCACCCCCACGATGTCATCCCCGCCGGAACGCAGTGGAGAGCGGGGACCCCATGGGACTTTGCGGCAGGAGGTCCCGGATCGGCTGCGCCGTCCGGGATGACATCGTTTCTTTGAATGACACCCAACACCTATAGCCCCGCGAGGAAAGACCTCCGGGGGTTCGGCTTTTGCCCTTGGGATAAGGGCAGGAGGGCCGGGGCGCTAAGAGCGCGTCAATGAAGTGGGCCAGATTAACGGACTGGCCCGAATACGACGCGAACCG
>NZ_JADCBK010000031.1 GCF_020253525.1 Aquidulcibacter sp. | reverse complement strand
AGCGAGTTCCGATTGAAGCGCGATGGCAAATTGGAGGTCAAAGGCTGTGTCGGCCCGATTTGTGTGGGCCAAACTTGGACGCCCGCGTCCTAAAAACAAAACCCCGCCTGCGTCTGACACGAAGGCGGGGTTTAACTGTCCAAGCTCTGGGGCAGCGCTGGTCTGCGCGCGGCTTAGATATGTTCGAGCATATATTCTGCGCCCGAAACCTTATATTCGGCTGGGGCTTCAACGAACAAATGCGTCACCACGCCATTATCGGCGACCAATGAGAAGCGCTGTGAACGCACGCCCATGCCAAACTTCGATGCATCCATCTCAAGGCCAATCGCTTTGGCGAAATTGCCGCTGCCATCGGCCAGCATGATGATCTCATCGCTAACGCCTTGATCCTTGGCCCAAGCGCCCATGACGAACACATCATTCACCGACAAGCACGCAATGGCATCAACGCCTTTAGCGGCCAATTCTGCGGCCTTTTCCTTATACGACGGCAAATGCTTGGCCGAGCAAGTTGGCGTGTAAGCGCCTGGAACAGCAAACAAAGCGACCTTTTTGCCGGCAAAAATGTCTGCGGTGGTGCGCGGTGCTGGACCGTCAGCGGTGGGGACCATGAAGGTTGCGTCGGGAAGGCTGTCGCCTACTTTGATTGTCATCTGTCGTTCTCCATCATGGCGGCCAAACCATAGTTGCGCCAAAGGGCGTCAGCGCCAGCCGCATGCGTGCTAGATAATCTATCGCTTGTGTGAATCAAAGACGTGGCCATGAACAAAACTGGGCGCCGTCTTTACCCGCCCCTGTCCGAGCGGCCTGCCGGGGGTGCGACAATTTGAACCCCTTCCCTAGCGTCAAAAATTAAAATTCACACTAGACAGCAGGGGATTTTGGCAACACGATTACGATTATGAGAAACTCGCTGGTCGGACGCTTCCTGATTGCTACGCCTTCGATGGCAGACCGTCGCTTTAAACGGTCGGTGATCTTAGTTTGTGATCATGATGAAACCCACGCCATGGGCATTGTGATCAATCGGGCGATGCCGCGGCTGATGTTGCCAGATCTTCTCGACCAATTGGGGATCGACTGCTCGATCCGGGTTCCCGCTATCCCCGTTCTCGATGGCGGGCCCTGTCAGCGCGACCGCGGCTTTGTACTCCACACCGATGATTGGGCGAGCGATGAGACGACCCAGCCCATTATGGGGGGCCTGCGCATGACCGCCACGCGCGACGTCCTGCAAGCCATCGCCCAAGGCCGTAAGCCCAGCCGCGCAACTCTGGCCTTGGGCTATTCGGGGTGGGATGCGGGCCAGCTGGAAGCTGAGATCATGGACAATGCGTGGCTGGTCACCGAAGGCGATATTGATGCGGTGTTTGCCACCTCTAATCTGGATGACAAATGGGAAGATGCCATCAGCCGCTTTGGGCTGGAGCCTTGGCAGATTTCCCAAAATGCCGGGCGGGCATAGGGTGCCATTCCGCTAGGCATGCTCCGTTTCCATGACGACGGCGTTGGCTTTGGCTTTTTAGACTTCGACAGCCTCTGCCTCTGCAAAGGCTTTGTTCTAGCTTTGGCCTTTCGTTGACCATGGTGCATTCCAAGAATGGAATGCACCCTACGGCGCAAAGCGCATGCTACTAGTTCGGAATAAGGTGGACGATTATCAGTTAAGGAATACAATTTTTGCGACCGAAACTCTTGAGGGGCAGGCTCAGATGGTTGGAGACTATGCTGAACAAGGAGCAGCTAATGGCAATGCGGCCACGGCGCAAATGCAAGCCCTTGCAAACCGACTAAGAGGGTCAGGTATTTATGGCCTTTAGCAATATTTGCCTGAAATCCCTAACCTTTATTCCGATCATTTTGATTATTGGATGTCAAATGGAATCCAAAGTTGAAGTCGTTCAAGAACAGAATGGCGTGATTCAGGTCGCGGCTTCAGTGCGCGGAAACAAAAGCCCCTGTGTAAAAAACGTTTATATTTATCATGTCTTCGAGGGAAAGATGATCACGGATTGGCAAATTTTTCTCAACGAAGGTCGGATGGATTTCTGCGTCAACCAATTTACTTACCCAAACGTACCTCCCCATTATAGTTTGGCGGGGAACCCAAGACCCCTCAAAGAAGGGAATGTTTATAACGTGAGTGTAACTGGGGTGGGTTTCGTGGGCGAGGAAGAATTCACGCGGATAAAATTACCTTCAAAAACACCTTGAAAATGGCCTCTAAAGTTACCTCTTTAAAGCTGGTGGGTCTGGCGGTGACTGCGACGCTGATTTCTTGTCAATTGCAGAATGAAGTGAGTGTTGTTCAGCTAGATAACGGTCAAATTGAAGTTGAAGTTTTAGTGAAGGGGAACAAGACCCCTTGCGTCACAGATCTTGATATCTATCACACGTCCGAAGGGAAGGTGATCCCAGTTTGGCAGATATATCTTAGAGATGGCCATCGAGCTTCGTGTATCAGCAAATTTACTTATCCAAACGTGCCTCGCCATTATAGTTTGGCTGGAAATTCAAGACCCCTCAAGGCTGCTGAAGAATATGAAGTAAGTGTTGCAGGTCCTGGCTTCATAGGTGGAAAAGAATTCACGCGGATAAAATTAACTTCAAAAACACCCTGATTATAGCGTCTTAAAATCTGCTAAGTTGCAAGCCTGCGTGGCCCCAAAGAACTCGTTTGCCTAGTTAACGCCCGCAATCCGGCGTTATGGAAAACAATTGTTTGCTTCCCAAGAACTTACACCCAAACCAGACCGTCTCCTTTCGGCCAAAAGTCGACCTAGAGTAATGGTCCTGCTTTGACGCGACCTAGCGCCAATGGCGTAGCCGTTTCTCGCTTTGGACAGCCTTTGCCGCAGGCTCTGCCTCCCCAAAGGCTTTGTTCGAGCTTTGACTTCGCTTGACCATGGTGCATTCCATGAAAGGAATGCACCCTACGGCGCAAAGCGCATGGCTGGCGACAACCATCAAGCAGAATTGAAATGGAGATGTCTGGCCCAGACGACCAAACAATGCCCATCTTTTCCGATGCGTTATCCGTCTGTCACCGTGATTACACTCGCTACAGTTGGCGCCACCTTGGCAGGTTCAGCCATTAATGCCCGCTTTTTTGAGTTTCCGAAGATTTTTGGGGCGATGTTGGTGCTCGGACTTGGCTTGTTGTGTTTTGCCGGGATCTTATTCTACCGAAAGAGTGATCCACCAAAGGACTAATGGTTCAAATCAGTGTCACCGAAACGACTGCAGTAAAATCCTAGCCCCAACCATTCGTGTCGCGCCGTAGGATGCCATTCCGCTAGGCATGCACCGTTCCCATGACGCTGGCGTTGGCTTTGGCTTTTTAGACTTCGGCGGCCTTTGCCGCCGCGAAGGGTTCGTGCGGGTTTTGGCCTTTCGTTGACCATGGTGCATTCCAAGAATGGAATGCACCCTACGGCGCAAAGCGCATCCTACCCTTCGTTCCAAAGTTGATCATCAGCGTGAATAGCAGCGATTGTTGCGTCCGCGCGCGCCTGGGTGTCGATACGTAGGCCCAGGCCCATGTGTTCGCTTTCGGCCCAAATGAGATGTTTCACCGCACTATCGTTGCTCTCGCCGCGCTTTATCATTGCAGCTACAGTCAATAGATAGCCGTCGTATTCATCCGCTGCAGCGCTATCTTCCCACGCCCCTTCAGCACCCGCTAGTCCAATGGGGTCCCAGAACCGCCAGCCAATATCGCGCAGTCGAGAAAGCCGTATCTTTGGTTGCCTGTTCATGATCGGGCCGTAAGCGTTGCGTGAAAAGAAGTCTACATTTGCTCATCATGAGTTGCAGACTTCGGGTTCTTTCCCACTCAATAGACTGCGCTGCAGCCGACTTGTAAATGGCAGCCGCGGCACCCGCGCCGTAGGGTGTCATTCCGCTAGGAATGCACCGTGTCCAGGACCGTGGCTTTGGCCTTTTAGAATTAGACGGCCTTTGCCCCCCAAAGGCTTTGTTCGAGCTTCGGCCTTGCTTGACGATGGTGCATTCCATGAATGGAATGCACCCTACGGCGCAAAGCGCATGCTACTACTTGTAACGGATTTGATCCTGCTTTGGTGTTGCTTTGAAGTCTGGTACGGCATAATGGGCCATCAAATCGGCCACTCATGTAATGCGGACAAAAACTTGTCAGTTTTGCTTTAGCCTTAAACCATCAACTAAGACATCGAATGCTTCGCGCGCCGCAGCCAAAGCACTTTCTGGTGTTTCCACGGATGCAATCCATAACGCGGCGTCTACCAATGCCCCATTGATTTGGCGGGCCAAAGCCTCAGGTTGCGCTCTTTTGATTTCGCCAGAGTCCATAAGTTTAGAAAGGCTCTCGGTCATAGGAGCAAGCGATGAAGCCGCGTCAATCTCCCGAAATCGCGTTCCAAGGACAGCGGGCGCATCTTGAAGCACAATGCGCCGGGTTTCAGGGTCTAGTGCCATATCGAGATAAGCATGGGCGCAGGCCTTAAAGCCTGTCCAATTGGTACCTGCTGCTGCAAACTCATGTTCATATCTCGTTCGCATCTCCCCGTCGATCTGTTGAACGACGGCTTCCAGCAAGCCTTCTTTGCCTCCAAAATGATGATAGAGCGCACCTCGAGTTAGTCCGGCAGCTGCAGTCAGATCATCCATTGACGCTGCCGCGTAACCCTTCTGACCAAAAGCAAGTCGCGCCGCAGCAATAAGCCGCGCACGAGTGCTCGCAATCATTTCCTCTCGAGACTTACGTTGCATCCTAACCTCATTGACATACATTGCGTATGCGTGACATACGTAGCGTATGTTAAGGTGGCCGATTATGCAAGACGGAGCAGGTTCCGGGCCTAAGCCCTGCGCTTTCTGCCAAGTCGTTTAAGGCTTTCAAGGTTGTATGGATGAAAGGTCGTACTGATGTCTGTGCTGGTAATCTATGCTCACAGTGATCCTGATAGTAGTCGCTATAATCGCGCCCTAGTTCAAGCCGCACAGGGCGTGAAGGGTGTAACCGTACATGATCTAGCGCGCACATATCCTGACTTTCGAATTGACTGCGCCCGAGAAGCCGAGTTGCTCAGCGCAAATGAAACGATCGTCCTGCAGTTCCCGATGCATTGGTACTCCGTTCCAGCTATCGCGAAGAAATGGCTAGACGACGCGCTCGCATATGGCTTCGCATACGGACCGGAAGGAACCCACCTAAACGGGAAACGGTTCTGGCTAGTCTGCACAATCTCTGGGGCGGTAGACAGCTACGGCGGGGCTGGCACGCAACCTTTCGACGTCCGATATTCCCTCGACTGTTTTTTCGCTTTCTTGGAACAAACTGTGCGCGTCTGCGGGATGAAATGGGAGTCTCCGTTCATCGTTGACCGCGTCATTTGGGACGGGCTGAACGACGCTGAGTTAGCAGCCTACGCCGAAGCCTACGCGACCCGTCTCAAACTGTCCGTGCTAGATTCAATGGGTGATTCTTGAGGCGTTCGATGCTGATCGTTGGAGGTAGCCGAGGTCTCGGGCTCGAGGTAAGCAAGTACTTCATTGGGAAAGTTGAGCGTCTTTGGTGCGTGTCCCGGACAAAGTCTCTGTTTGGCGCGTGGATTCAGGCTGATATAGCCTCGAAAAAGGGACTTGAAGCTATCTCGGATAGTCTAAAGGATGTGCCCATTGACACCATTATCTACGCTGGTGGAACATGGGAGGTAGGAGCATTTACAAATGCCTATCGCTTTCAGGCTGGGGCAGAAGAAGACATAGATCGAGTGTTGGCAGTGAACCTAGCCGGTCCAATTAAACTGGTCCGTCGGTTGCTACCTAACCTCATTCAATCGGGCGACCCACGTTTCATTGTGATCGGTGCATTATCCGGACTCGACAACAACGCCACCCGCGAAGTTGCAAACTCGGCCTCAAAATATGGCCTGCGCGGCATGGCTCAAGCGCTTCGACTCGAGGTACCAAGGTTGGCTGTTACCGTTGTTAATCCAGGCAATATAGCGACCGCAGAGGTTGAAGATGACATATTGACTGGGAAGTTTCCAAAGCAAGTACCTATTCCGGTTGCGGACTTTCTTTCCGTAATTGACTTTGTGCTAAGCGTATCTCCTGCCTCGGTGGTAAGTGAAATCAATCTGGCACAGCGACTGTCATGAATGCTGTGCTCAAAGGCTGGACGAGGCGCATCGAGCGTGGGTCGAACGCCCAATAATCGCGGCAAGGAAAGCGTTCGCCCCCGAAGGATGTACTCCACGACCAAGCGCGAGTACTGGGTTCCGTCCAACTTCTGTTTGACTTTGCTGGAGGTAAGAAGCACGCAGTTCAGCTTTGAGGCTTCATCCCCTTTGCCGATGAACATCCGCTTCCGCCTCTATCCCCTCCAAAGCAGACCTTCTCCTGTCGGCCAAAGGTCGACCTAGAGTATTGGTCCCGCTTTGACGCGACCTAGCGCCAATGGCGTAGCCGTTTCTCGCTTTGGACAGCCTTTGCCGCAGGCTGTGCCTTCGCAAAGGCTTTGTTCGAGTTTGGGCGCGCACAAAGAATTGTCCGACGGCTTCAAGGCCAGCGGAGTGCGGCTTGAAGCCGTTCCAAGTTTTGGGATTTACGAACCGCTGAGTTTCCGCTTTTCCTAGACCATGGTGCATTCCTGTCCCAGCGCACATAACCGCCCAAAGCTCCTCACGCCTTCAACAAGCCCTCATGAAATTCATTGGCCAGAATGGCGTAGAGGACGTGGTCTTTCCATTCGCCATTGATCTTCAGATATTGCCGGGCCAAGCCTTCTTCTTGGAAGCCAATGCTTTCCAAGAGCCCGCGTGAGCGGAAATTGGTGGGTACGCAGGCGGCCTGTACCCGGTGGAGGCCGAGCGGTCCAAAGGCGTAGGCGACAACAGCGCGGACTGCTGCGCGGGTAAAGCCTTGGCGGGCAAAGGGTTGGCCGACCCAATAGCCAATCGTGCAATCTTGCGCGACGCCACGGCGGATGTTGGAGATATTGACCCCGCCGACGAGGGCATCATCGCTGGAGCGAAAAACCAAAAAGGGTGCGGCTAGACCCAATTTGATGTCATGCCGCCAGCCTTGTAAGCGCCAGAGATAGCAAGCGCGCGACAATTCATCGAAGCGCCATTCTGGCTCCCACGGCACAAGCCAGCTTTCACTTGCCGCCCGCAAATCCGCCCAAGCCTGATAATCGCCCTTTTGCGCTTCACGCAGATAGACGCCCTCGCCTTCAAGGCGCAGCTTGCTTTCACTTGGGCTGACCAGATTTAGAAACACCCCGGTGTGGTCCTTTTGTGCGGTTCAGGCGAAGCTTGCCGTGAAAAGGGGTGCCGCTGCAAGCCCTGAAGCCGGACCAATCGCTGCAGCCGCAGCAAAACCTTGTTCCCCAGCCGTCAGTGCCGCACGGGCTGCCTGTTGCACCCCAGCGGCTTCTACCCGCCTGATGCGGGCTGAAATATCGGCGAGCGGCAGCGGACGGCCATAAAGCAGGGTCTGGCTGACAGCAGCCTCACAGCGTGCGGCGGGGCTTTCAGCGGCCATCATCATGCTGGCTTCAAGAATGCGAACCGCGCGCTTAAGCTCAAGGGGCGTTGGGCCCTGTTCGGCCATGTGCACCAAATGATCGGCGGTGCGGCGCGCAACATCGGTCGCATCAGAGGCACCGCACCCGACAGAGACGCAAATGCGGCCCGCATCCTCATAAAGGTCGCAGAAGGCTTCCACCGAATAGACCAGGCCACGGGTCTCACGCAGGTCTTGGAACAGGCGCGAGGCCATGCCGCCACCCAAAATCTCACACATCACACGCGCGGCAATCGCTTCATCGCTGCCCAAGCGGGGGCCGGGCAAGGAAAAGGTCAGATGGACTTGTTCGGCATCGCGCACTTCACTCAAGGCCCGGCCACCGACTTTGGCGGGCACAGAAGCGGCGGGTTCAAATGGGGCTAAATCGCCAAAGGCGCGTTCTACTTGGTCTTCAATCTCGGCCGCGTCCAAGGCACCCGATACGGCAACCAGCATGCTGGAGGGGGCATAAGTGCGGCTGCGAAAAGCATTGATGGCGTCTTGATCAATCCCGGCAAGGCTTGCCTCATCGCCCAATATGGGCCTGCCCAAAGCATGATCGGGGAAAGCAGCAAATTGGTGCAAAACGCCACAGCGGTCTTCGGGGTCGTCAAACGCCTCGCCAATTTCCTGCAGCACCACCCCTTTTTCGAGTGCCAAATCTTCCGGGCGCAAGTGGGGCTTGAGGACAAGATCTGCCGTCAAACCCAAAGCAAAGGAAGCATCCTCAGCCAAGCAACGGGCAAAAAAGCCTGTCCGCTCATAACCAGTTGCCGCATTAAGATAGATGCCACGGCCTTCGGCCTCTTCGGCCAAAGCGCGCGCATCGCGCCCACCAGCACCTTTGAACACCAAATGCTCCAGCAAATGGGCAATGCCATTTTCGCGCAAGGTCTCAGCCCGTGTGCCCGCCTTCACCCATACGCCGACACAGGTGCTGGCAAGGCCCGGGATCGGGTCCATCAGCACGCGCACACCATTAGAGAGGGTCTTTAAGCTCGCAGCGCTCATGCCGAGGTGCCGATATGGGCGCGAATATAGGCTTTCACCGCGGCAGCATCGGCGGGCATATCGACCATCACTTCCTTACGGTCAAACAAGTCTGCGCAATGGCGGGGCAGGCCCGGTGCCTGGCCCAGAATGGCCTCAACCGTTTCTGGGAATTTGGCCGGGTGGGCGGTGGCCAATAGGACGCGTGCGCCAGTAATCTCATCCTCACCAAAGCGGGCGCGCCAGCCCACCGCAGTATGTGGGCACAAGACTTCGCCAGTTTGCTCAAAGCAATCAGCCAAGGCCCAGCGGGTTTCTTGGTCATCCACGCCAAAGGCGTCAAAATGCTGTTTCAGCATCGCAAGGGCGGGGGCTGGAATATCAAACGAGCCGGATTGGGCAAAGCCATCATAGAGTTTTTTGAGGACTGCCGGATCGCGGCCCACGGCTTCATAGACGATCCGCTCAAAATTGCTGGCCACACTAATATCCATGGCAGGGCTTAAGGTGGCAAGGCTTGCGGCGGACTTGGCATAGGTGCCCGTCTCAAAGGCTTTTGCGATACCGTCATTGGCATTGGTTGCGATCATAATCCGGCCAATCGGCGCGCCAATCATCTTGGCAACAAAGCCTGCCAGGGCATCACCAAAATTGCCCGATGGCACGGTGAAATTAACCGGGCCTGCAATCGCAAGCGCCGACGAGGCGACGACATAATAGACCGACTGGGCCATGATGCGCGCCCAATTGATCGAATTGACCGGCGATAGCGCAACTTCTTGGGCAAACGCTTTGTCGGCAAACATGGCCTTCACGATAGCTTGGGCCGTATCAAAATCGCCATCAATATTCAGCGCGTGAATATTGTCGCCGCCCGATGCCGTCATGAAACGACGTTGGACATCAGAGACGCGACCCTTAGGCATGAGAACGAATAAATCGACGCGGTCTGTCTCTTTCAACGCTTCAACTGCCGCCCCACCCGTGTCGCCGGAGGTGGCGCACACGATCGCTAAGCGGGCATCGCGACGCTCTAGCGCCAAACCATAAAGGCCCGCCAACAGCTGCATGGCAATATCTTTGAAGGCAAGCGAGGGCCCGTGGAATAATTCGAGAATATAGTCGCCCGGCCCCACTTGTTGCACCGGCGTGATGCCGGGATTGGCCCATTGGCCGCCATAGGCTTCCTCGGTCAGGCCAATGGCTTCCTTCATGGAAAGGTCTTTGCCCGCAAACAAAGACAGGATGGCGGCTGCGGTCTCCGCATAGGGGGCGGTCGCCGCAGCGCGAATTTGTTCCCCGCTTAATTGCGGCCAGCTTTCGGGCACATATAGGCCGCCATCTGGGGCGAGGCCCGTTAGAAGCGCGTCGAAGAAGGAAACCGAAGGAGACCCGCCACGGGTCGAAATATAGCGCATGTGTTTGCTTTATCGTGTTGAAGTTTAGGTTGGGGAGCGCCCAAAACGCAGACGGCCGGTACGCAGATGCAGGCCCGTATAGACCCCGATGAGCGCGAAGCCAAACCCCCACCATGTTAAGGCATAGCCCAAATGCCGCTCAGGCGGAATTTGGTTGGCCCCTTTGCTGTCTGCCCACGGGTTGATTTGCATCTGACCGGTCGCCAAAGGATCTACCAGATTGAGGGCGACATAATAGGCAGGTGAGCCACCGGTCAGTTTCAAACTGGCCCCCATGGCTGGCAAGTCTGGCCAATACCAATCCTGGCGGATGGGATCATTATCAGGGGTAAAGCTATTGGCCTTTGCGCCTTTGCGCAGCACGCCCCGTAAGCTGACCTGCCCGGACAGGACGGGCACTTTGTCCACTTCAGTTTCCGCCACAAAACCACGATCGACAAAGATCCAGCCATCTTCCATGACAACTGGGGTGAAGATTCGATAGCCATTGATCCCATTGCGCAGCGCCCGCACCCGCACGCTGCGCGGGTCAATCAGGCCGGTCAGCTCAACAGGTCGATACTCAGGCTGGGGGGACTGAAGGCCCGCTGAAACCGAGACGGGGGCCGTGGCAGCAGCGACGGCAGGCGCGCGCGATTTCTCAACAAACTTCGCCCATTGCCAATCGCCCAACACATAAAGAATGCCCAAGCAGATGATCGATAAAATGGTCAGAACCGGCATAGGACGAAACCGGGCTCCCGACCCGTCGCCCGCTTTGGTAACGGGCAGTTCGCTTGGGGGCTCTGGCGGGGTTGGATTGGAACTGGCTGGCCCTGTTGGTGGACGCGCGTCAGGTGGGGCCATGGCAGGTGTGGACGCGGGAGTGGCCTTGCTGCCAGCCTTGCCACGCACTTTCAGCCCCGAAGGCACCCAGCCCTCGGGCGTTTCAACCAAGGGCGGCTTAGTCATGGGCTTGCTTCCGGGCCTGTTGGCCTTCGCCGGCCTTATAGCGCCACTGCATGGCAAACATCATGGATTTGAAGGGGCGCAACAGGCCAATGCACACAGCGGCGGTGAAGGGCAGCGCAATCAGGATCAATAGCCAGATCGGCGGCCGCAGCGCCAATTCGGCGATCAGGATAAAGGGCACACAAATTGCCCCGGCGGCTAGAATGACAAAAACGGCTGGGCCGTCGCCCGCATCTTCGATGGAAAAGTCAGCTTTGCACGAAGGGCACACGGGCTTGATCGTCAACAGCCCATCAAATAGGGGTGCCTGCCCGCAATTGGGACATCGGCTGAGCAACCCTGCTTTCCACACACTTACCGCCATTTATCGCTGTCCAGTCACGCGAGGTGATCCATTCCGGTTTTGTTTGGCCCTCTTAGCACATCCGATCTCGCGCGCGGACAGGTTTTGCAGAAGCGCGGGCCTTAAACGACAATGGGCGGGAGTTGCCTCCCGCCCACTCGATTGAAGATATAGCGCTACTTTAAGCGAAAGCGACGTAGATGAAGGCAAACAAGAACAGCCACACCACGTCCACGAAGTGCCAGTACCAAGCAGCTGCTTCAAAGCCGAAGTGCTTCTTTGGCGTAAAGTGGCCAGCCATCAGGCGGAACAAGCAGACCGCTAGGAAGATGGTACCGATGATCACATGTGCGCCATGGAAGCCCGTCGCCATGAAGAAGGACGAGCCATAAACGCCAACGATCTCACCACCGAAGCCAAAATACTCACCATGCAAAGCATGCTGATATTCGAGAACTTGCAAGCCTGTGAAGCCCAAGCCCAACAGAACAGTGATCAAGAGGCCCAATTGTGCCGACTTGCGATTGCCTTCTTGCAGCGCATGGTGCGCCCAAGTGACAGTTGTGCCCGACAGCAAGAGAACCAACGTGTTCATCAAGGGCAAGTGGAATGGATCCAGCGTCTCAACGCCTTCAGGTGGCCAAGTAGCCCAAGCACTTGCCACTTCTGGAATGGTCGACAGGGTGCGCTCATCTGCGAACAGGCCGACTTCAAAGAACATCCAGAACCAAGCCACGAAGAACATGACTTCAGACGCAATGAACAAGATCATGCCATAACGCAGGCCGATGCCGACAACAGGCGTATGATCGCCCTTGTGGCTTTCCTTGATCACATCGCCCCACCACGAGGCCATAGCATAGAGGGTGAACAAGAAGCCTGCGACCAAAATGATCGGGTCACCCTTGCCCAACAACCAATACCATTGCTGCGAGGTCTTGAAATCGGCAATGGTCTTGGCCTGCAAAGCAGGATCCAAGCCTTGGAAGCCAGCATTGGCTTGCAAGCCAGCTTCAACAGCTTTCCAGCCGCCTGCCAAAGCGGCCTTTGCTGCCTCTTCATTGGCGAAATAGCCCTGGATGACCGACAGCGGATCATCAACAAAGCCTTTCATAAAGATAACGGCACCAATGGCCAGAATGAAAAGTGCCAGTGACGATACAACCGGCCAAGGGCTCGGTTCTACGAGGTGGTAATCATGTTTTACGGCGGCGTGACCCATGTTTTGGCCCTGTACTATGTCCCGACACTTTAGGCGCGGGAATCCCCAAGTTCATCTAGTCGTTTAGCGCGTTCTTGCCGAAAGAGGCAACCACAGAAAGCCGTTTTACTTCAGCTTCCTTCACTGTCTTATCACAGAGGCTGCGTCGCCGCCGGCCTGTGCTTGTTCGATCCGTTTATCCCCTGCCTCAAAAAATGTGTAAGACAGGGTGACTTCGGTAACTTCATCGACATTGCGGTCGGTGGCCAGCGACGGATCGACATAGAAGATCACCGGCAATTCCATACTCTCGCCCGGCTGCAGCGTGCGATCTTGGAAGCAGAAACATTCCAGTTTTTGAAAATAGGGGCCAACCTTGTGTGGTGTGACATTATAGGTGGCCACTGCGGTGACTGGCCGATTGGACTCGTTCTTCACCGTGTAAAAGGCCAAGCCATTTTCGCCCAATTTCAACGTCACCACGGGCTTTTCAGGCTTGAAGGACCATGGCACGCCGGGGGAAACATTGGCGTCAAAGCGCACTTGGATAGTGCGGTCTAGGACTTTGCTGGCCGCTTCGGTTGCCACTTGGGTTGTGCCGCCATAGCCCGTGACCTGACAAAACAGCTGATAAAGCGGCACGGCTGCATAAGATGCCCCTAACATAGCCAAAGGCACCAGACCTGCAATCAATCCGAAACGTACTGTCTTGGTCATAGCCATGGGGTGCGCTCCTAAAAGGGCTTGTTGAGGGCGTGGCCTTGAAGGCGAACCATCGTGACTAAAAACACAATGGCGACAAAGGCAAAGAGGCAAAGCGCAATGGCCACGCTGCGACGATTGCGGGCGGCGATCGGGTCGAGGGGCGTTTTATCGTTCATCATTTCTGCCTTCAGAACCTGCAAAGGTTTTTGGGTGGAGCAAGTGCCCCTTAAGCTAAGACGAAAGCCTTAGGCGAAAAGAGCCGTGTGCAGGCCAAATCCATGTTCAACCAGCAATGCGGCAAACAGCGCCGTCAAGTAAAGTAACGAAAAGGCGAAGAGGTCGCGGGCGGGCCGATTGTCGATCTGCTTATCGGAATAAAGCGCGCGGCCTTCTTCCCGGCCATCTGCATCGCCTGCGCGGGAGCGGAAAACCCGCCAAGCCAACAGAAGGAAGACAAGCCCTGTCGAAACCGACACCCACGCATAAATTTGGCCGCCAAGACCGGTCCAAACCGGAAGAACACCGACGATGACGAGGGCAATCGAATAGAGGAAAATCTGCAAACGTGTCGAAGCAGGCCCCTTGGCCACGGGCATCATGGGCACATTGGCAGAAGCATAGTCGCCCGCCTTGTACAAAGCCAAGGCCCAGGAATGGGGTGGGGTCCAGAAGAAAATGATGCCAACCAACAGCCAGGCATCTAAAGGCATGTCGCCTGTTGCCGCAGCCCAAGCCACCAAGGGCGGCAAAGCGCCGGCAAGGCCGCCGATCACAATGTTTTGCGGCGTCGAGCGCTTGAGCCACATGGAATAAACCACGGCGTAAAAGAAGATGGTGAAGGCAAGCAAGCTTGCCGCCAGATAGCCCTTTGCGGTCAAGGCCAAAAGCAAGACCGAAAGAATGCTCATCACAATGCCCATAGCAAGGGCTTCATCCTTATGGACAAGGCCTGCTGGCACGGGGCGCATACGGGTGCGTTTCATCAAGCCATCAATATCGGCATCATACCACATATTGAGCGCACCAGCCGCCCCTGCCCCCATCGCGATGGCAAAAATCGCCAAAGCCCCCAGGATTGGGTTATGCCCCCCCGGCGCACACACATAGCCGACCACGGCTGTGAAGATCACCAGCGACATCACGCGGGGCTTCATCAGGTCGAGATAATCCTTCCAATCGGCAATGCGCCGTTTTGGCTGGACGTCACCGGGATTTTGGCCGGGCAGGTTTTGAGCGGGGATTTCTGTCATGATGGCTTTCTACAAAACACGCCCCCGAAGTGAACCTTCGGGAGCGTGCAAAGTCCGGTTACGCACCGAGGTTCAGATCAGTGATGATCTTTCGCCTCGATCTTTGGCAGTTCGGAGAACTGGTGGAATGGCGGAGGTGACGACAAGGTCCACTCCAAGGTGGTGGCCGCAGGTCCCCATGGGTTTGCACCCGCAGGACGACGGCGCAGCACGAACATATCCAACAGCATGATGAAGAAGATCACCATAGCGCCAATCGTGATGAAATAGCCGATCGACGAAATGTGGTTGAAGTAAGCATAGGCTTCTGGATAGTCGACATAGCGACGTGGCATGCCTTGCAGACCCAAGAAGTGTTGCGGGAAGAAGATCAAGTTCACGCCCACAAACATCACCCAGAAGTGCAGATTGCCCAACACTTCGGAATATTTGAGACCGCTCATCTTCGGGATCCAGTAATAGAAGCCCGCAAAGATCGCGAACACCGCACCCAAGGACAGCACATAGTGGAAGTGCGCCACGACATAATAGGTATCGTGCAACACCGTATCCACGCCAGCATTGGCCAGAACAACCCCAGTCACACCACCGACGGTGAACAGGAAGATGAAGCCAATCGCCCACAACATGGGGGTTTTGAAGTCAATCGAACCGCCCCACATGGTGGCAATCCACGAGAAGATCTTAATGCCGGTTGGCACCGCGATAATCATGGTTGCAGCCACGAAATAGGCTTTCAAATCAACGTCCATACCGACCGTATACATGTGGTGAGCCCACACGATGAAGCCGATGAAGCCAATGGCCACCATCGCATAGGCCATGGCGAGATAACCAAAGACAGGCTTGTTCGAGAAGGTCGAGACGACGTGGCTGATGATGCCAAAGCCTGGCAAGATCAGAATATAGACTTCTGGGTGACCGAAGAACCAGAACAAGTGCTGGTACATGATGGGGTCGCCACCTTGGGCTGGGTCGAAGAAGCCCGTGCCAAAGTTACGGTCGGTCAGCAACATGGTGATGGCACCTGCCAACACAGGCAAGGACAACAACAACAGCCAAACGGTGACCAAAACCGACCAAACGAACAGCGGCATCTTGTGCAACGTCATGCCAGGCGCGCGCATGTTGAAGATGGTGGTGATGAAGTTGATCGCGCCCAAGATCGAGCTGATACCCGCAATGTGCAGCGACAGGATCAACAAGTCCATCGACGGACCATTATGGCCCGAAGTCGACAGGGGTGGATAAAGCACCCAACCGCCGCCAAAGCCGGGGTCTGCACCTTGACCGGGGACAACCATTGAAAGGGCACCCAGAGCAAAGGAGAATGGCAACAACCAGAAAGAGATGTTGTTCATCCGTGGGAAGGCCATGTCTGGCGCGCCGATTTGCAGCGGCACGAACCAGTTACCAAAGCCACCGATCATGGCAGGCATAACCATGAAGAAGATCATGATCAGGCCGTGCATGGTGACAACCACGTTGTAATTATGCGCATTACCCCAAGGGCCTTGCGCGGTTGGATCACCGGTCACGCCAAAATATTGCAGGCCGGGCTCCATCAATTCCATCCGGATCATGCCGGACAGGGCGCCACCAAAAATCCCTGCGAAGATCGCAAAGACCAGATACATGGTGCCAATGTCTTTGTGGTTGGTCGACAACAGCCAACGCATGGGATTGAAGACCGACGGGCGGTCGCTCAAATCCGCCATCGCGGGGGCTTCAAGATGAGCAGCAGTGCTTGCCATGTTCAGTATGTCCCTGAGATTTAATTGGCTTGGGCCGAAGCGGCCGTGGAAGTTTGGGTTGCAGCAAATTGGGCCGCTGCAGGATTGGTCGAGCCAGCATCAGCCGATTTTTGCGACGCAATCCACGCATCGAATTCAGCTTGTGGCACCGCTTTGATTTCAACCGGCATATAAGCGTGCTTCACGCCGCAGATTTCAGAGCACTGACCATAATAAATGCCTGGCTTGTCGACGCGGAACCAAGCTTCGTTCAAACGGCCAGGAACTGCGTCCATCTTCACGCCAAACGATGGCATGGCCCAAGAATGGATCACGTCAGAAGCGGTAACTTGCACGCGAACAACTTTGCCCACGGGGACCACGACCGCATTGTCGGTGCCCAACAAATATGGCTTGCCGGCGGCTTTCGCCTCATCCTGTGGCAACATATTGGAGTCAAACCCTACGCCTTCAGCGTCGGCATACTCATAGCTCCAATACCATTGGTGCCCCGTAACTTTCAGCGTCATGTCATACTTTGCAGGCGTTTGGTCTTCTTTGTACAACAAGGGGAACGAAAAAGCCGAAATCCCGACCAAGATCAAAACCGGGATCAAAGTCCACACGATTTCGATTGTGGTATTGTGGGTAAATTTCGCAGGAACAGGATTGGCCTTTTTGTTGAAGCGGATGATGCAATAAGCCAACAGACCTGCCACGAACAGCGAAATCAGAATGATGATCGGCAGCAAGATTTGATCGTGGAAGAACGTGATGTCCCGAGCCACTTCGGTAACAGGCGCCTGAAGTGAAAGGCCCTTATCTACGGGCTGATCTGCCCAAGCAAACCCAGCGGCCGATGCCGCAGTGATCAATCCAGCTATTCCTGCCGATTGCCAACGACGCATATGATGCTCCCCTTAACCACATCAAGACACGTGACGTGGCCTCATCGAACCGAAATAGCTCTCTGAGACCATTTGTCACGTGGGTCGATGTGTACAAATTGTCGCAGGGCGACACAGAGTCGCCCTAATCAAACAAGGCCATAACACGCCTAGGCAGCGGGGGGAAAGTGGGGCGACACATTGGAAACACCGTGCTTTTCAGTAATGCTAAAGGTGCCTCAACGTCAGGCTGACGGGGCAAGTCTGCCACTTGCTCACCGCTTTGCGGCCCAAAACCGCCATTTTTGAACCTGAGCGCGCGAATTGTTCCAAAACCAAGGCTCAGCCGGTCGCGAGGGCTGGCTGTATCCCTCATTTGCATTGCCGCCAACACTGCTTAAGTCTTAAGCCCAGTTGGAAGGATCCCCCATGGCAGAGCAGACGATTGAGCAGACCCTAGCCCCCCTCTCGGAATTGGCCTTGGCGGCTGGCTCTGAAGCGGTTCTCAAAGAAGCGCTGCACCATGCTGATGATGGGGAATTATTCTTAGAGCGCGCTCGTGGCGAAAGCTTTCTATGGGATGATGGACGTTTAAAATCAGCCTCTTACGATTCAGATGAAGGCTTTGGTCTGCGTGTGGTAGCCGGCGAAGCGGCAGGCTATGCCCATGCCAACGAATTATCCAATGCCTCGCTCAAGCGGGCTGCGGCGGCTGCCAGTATCGCCAAGCGTGGTCATTCGGGCACGCTTGCCGAAGCCCCTGACCGCACCAATACCAAACTCTATAGTGATTGCGACCCGTTGTCTGCGCCCAGCTTTGAAGCCAAAATCGCGACCTTGAGCGAGATTGATGCTTATGTCCGGGCCAAGGACTCACGGGTTGTTCAAGTTTCTGTGTCGCTGGCCGCTTCGCGCAAAGAAATTGCCATTGTACGCCTCGATGGCGATGTGCGCACCGACACAAGACCGCTGGTTCGTGTCAATGTTTCTGTCACGGCGGAAAAGGATGGCAGGCGCGAAAGTGGTTCGGCCGGCGCGGGCGGTCGGGCCGATTATGCGCAATGGATTGAAGAAGGTCATCTCAAAGCCCTTGCCGATGAAGCTTTGCGCGTCGCTTTGGTCAATTTAGACGCAATCCCCGCCCCTGCCGGTGAGCTGGATGTGGTTTTGGGCCCTGGTTGGCCCGGCATCTTGCTGCATGAAGCTGTTGGGCACGGCCTTGAGGGCGACTTTAACCGCAAGGGCACTTCGGCCTTTGCTGGCATGATTGGTCAACGCGTGGCTTCGCCCGGCGTTACCGTTGTCGATGATGGCACCTTGGCCAATCGTCGGGGCTCTTTGACGATAGATGATGAAGGCACGCCGACCCAACGTACCGTTCTGATCGAAGACGGCATTTTGGTCGGCTATCTGCAAGACCGGATGAATGCGCGTCTGATGGGCGTTGCGCCCACTGGCAATGGCCGCCGCGAAAGCTACGCCCATAGCCCGATGCCGCGGATGACCAATACTATGATGGAATCGGGCTCTATGGACCCGGCAGAGATTGTTGCCAGCCTGAAGCGCGGAATTTATGCCACCAATTTCGGCGGCGGCTCGGTTGATATCACGTCGGGCAAATTCGTCTTCCAATGTACCGAAGCCTATCTGGTTGAAAATGGGAAGATTGTTGCGCCCGTCAAAGGGGCCAGTCTGATTGGCGACGGGCCAACCTCGCTCACCAAAATCTCCATGATTGGCAATGATGCCGCCTTGGATCAGGGCGTAGGCATGTGCGGCAAAGCTGGCCAATCCGTCCCCGTCGGCGTCGGCCAACCGACCTTGCGCATTGGCGGACTGACTGTGGGCGGCGCGGGGTAGAGTTTCAAGTTGCTTTGTGTACACAAATCGTGTACGCAACCGCGTTAAAGCGTCTAGTCTGTACCCTGTCAGGCAAAGGCCATTCTGATGGGCCAGCGTAACCAAATGTGCGGCCACACGTGGGTCACTTCGTCACTTTGGCGAAAAGACCGGCACTTACGGTTACGCCGATGGAATTTGAGTGGGATGAAGAGAAAAATCGGGCGAATATCCTGAAGCATGGCGTTGATTTTGCCGATGCCATGCTGATCTTCGAAAATTTTGTCTTGTCGGCAGAAGATCGCAGGTACAACTATGGCGAGCAGCGTATGCGCTCAATAGGCATTATGGACGATGAATGCTTTGTGGTTGTCCATACCCAAAGAGGTGGTTCAACGCGCCTGATCAGCGCTTGGAAAGGTGGAACAGATGAGCGTGAACTCTATGGTGCGCATGTCTCTCGAAGAAGCACGGGCAAAACGTGATCGCGGCGAGACCCGAACCCGAAAGGACGCCCCCATTGGCCCATCTCTTGGCCCCGATTTTTGGGCGGACGCTGTTTTGGTTGAACCACAGGGGCGCAAGTCGGTGCATTTGCGGCTGCAGCCAGAAGTCTACGACTTCTTCGTTGCCCAAAGTGGTGGCAAGGGGCACATCAAGAAAATGCAGCAGGTTCTTAAGGCTTATGTGGATGCTCATAAGTAAATAGAAGCAGGTCTAAAGTTTTTCCTCTGTCATCACGCCGTCGTGCCATGGCTTTAAGATGGGTTTGCCCGTAAGCTGATAGGGCTTTCACTTTGAGGAGAAGCCAAATGTCATTTAATGTACAAGAATTACTCACCAAAGTCGGCGGTGCCGACTTCCTCAAAACCCTTGGCGATAAAGTTGGTCTTGAAGCCGAACGCGCCCAAACCTTGGCCGCAGACCTTTTGGCCCATGCCAAAGAAAGCGGCGGCGACATCATGGGTTCGGCCCAAATCATCGCAGAAAAAACCGGCTTGCCGCTGGAGCAAGTCCAAGGCGTGGCGGCTGGCCTTTCGACCAGCCTTGGCGCGAAAGCAGCCGAACTGACTGGTGCCGCACAAACCTTTGTTGGCGACATGTTGGGCAAGCTGAAAGACACCCCCTTGTCTGGCGTGGTCGCCAGCCTCGACAAGGATGGCGATGGCAATCCGGTGAATGACCTGACCGATATGGCCAAAAATGCTTTGGGTGGTCTTTTCGGCGGCAAAAAATAGTCCACACAGGCGGGCGCGGCATTATTCTGTCGCGCTCGCTTGACCCCCCAGCCAAAACCCCGAATTTGGTCGCAGTTACACGTTCAACTTGGCGAACTGGCTAGGACCCGTCCCACATGACCCAGATCGAAACCGATATTCTGCCAACCCTTGTCAAAACAGGGATGGAGACTGCCGTCAGTCTCGGTTTGAAGGCCCTGGGTGCGATTGCCCTGTGGTTCATTGGTCGTTGGGTGATTGGCTTGATCAGCCGGGCGATCACGCGCGCCCTCCTGCACAATACGATGGACCGGACGATCAAGACGTGGATCGGCTCGATCGTCACCATCGGCCTCAATATCTTTTTGGTCATTGCTATTCTCAATGTGTTTGGCATTGAGACAACAAGCTTGGCGGCACTGGTGGCAGCAGCCGGCCTTGCGGTTGGGGCGGCTTGGTCGGGCCTGTTGGCCAATTTCGCGGCAGGTGTTTTCCTGATCCTGTTCAAGCCCTTCAAAGTGGGCGACTTCATCACCGCTGCTGGCGTAACCGGCACGGTTGCCGAGATCGGCATGTTTGCCACCACGATCAACACGCTGGAAAATGTGCGCACCATCATTGGCAATAATGCGGTCTCTACCGCCATTATTCAGAATTATTCGGCCAATCCCTATCGGGCAGTGGATTTGCGCGTGCAATTGGCCGCCACGGTCAGCCCCAATGAAGCCATGGCCCTGCTTCGCAAGTCTGTATCGACCATCCCCAATGTGATCCAAGAGCCCGCGCCGGTGGTTGAGATTATTGAGTTTACTGAATCCGGCCCGAAGCTTTTGGTTCGCCCCTTCTGCCATAATGACCATTATTGGCAGGTGGTGTATGACACCCATAAGGCCATTGCCGCGACCTTTGGCGATGCAGGCTTCCCGCAGCCTTCGGTCGCACGCGCGGTCAAAAACGTCTGAAACAGTCTAGAGGAGCAAGCCTTGGCCCAAACGCCGCTTTCATTTGAACCGACCATGGTGTGTGAAGATCTGACGGCGCGGCAAATCTATGCCCGCGTCAAGGCCAATCCAAACCGCGCCAAGTTCGGCGTTGGCAACAAGCTCGCCATCGTCAATATCGACTTCCAACAAGCCTATACGCGGCCAGACCTGTTCCCCAACACCTCATACGTCACCGATCCACGCCAGATTGAGCACACCAATCGTATCAGCGCTTTGGCGCGGGCCGCAGGCATGCCGGTAATCTGGACGCGTGTGGCTTATAAGCCCGATGCAGGCGATGCGGGGGTTTGGGGCACGCGAACCAACACGCCCGACAGCTTGCAAAACATCAAATATGACAGCGAGCGCCACCAATTCGACCCCCGCTGTGACATCGACCTAAGCGTTGACCTTACCTATACCAAGCGCATGCCTTCAGCTTTTTTTGAGACCCAGCTTGCGAGCTATCTGGTCTGGCACAAGGTCGACACGCTGATCATCACTGGCGGCTCAACATCGGGTTGCGTGCGCGCCACAGCAGTGGACAGCCTCAGCCACGGCTATCGCACCATCGTGCCGGAAGAATGTGTGGCCGATAAGCACGAAAGCTATCATTTCGCCAATTTGACCGACCTCTTATTGAAATATGCCGATGTGGTGGGCGTGGTTGAAATTGATGCCTGGTTTGCGGGTCGGGGGTGAAGGTTTCACCACGTGATGTCATCCCCCCGCCGCGAAGCGGAGAGCGGGGACCTTGTGGGATTTTGCGGCACGAGGTCCCGGATCGGCTGCGCCGTCCGGGATGACGATTTGAAATTGCGAAGACAAGTGATCGATCCTGCGCTTTTCGCTTAGGAACGGCGCACGCCCACCCCTCACCCAATCGCCTCATCTAGCAATAAAGCACGTGCATAGCGCACAGGCGGTGAGCCGAAGCCCAAGATCCCGTCGTGATAGGCTTTCAGCTGAAAGGCTGCGCCCTTTTTGGCCTTGGCGGCGGCGCGGGCTTCCATATGTTCGGAGAAGCCGACAAAATAGGTGGAAAGCTGGGTGACCGACAATTGCGCGCGCCGCCATTTGCCAGCAGCTTCGCGTTCTTCTTGGAAGGCGGTTTCGGTCAGGAAGGTCATCACTTGGGCTTCACTCCACCCATCGACATGAATGCCTTGGTCGATGATGGCATTGGTGATGGTACGCAACAGCACTTTCAATTGCGTCAAGCGATAGAGCGGATCGTCGGCCATAAAGCCCTCTTCCACCATCATCGTCTCGGCATAGACCGCCCAGCCCTCGACAAAGCTGCCCGAGCTTAACACGGCGCGCAGGATGGAGGGATAAGAATTGGCGTGGAAAATCTGGACATAATGGCCAGGCATCGCTTCGTGCACGGCAATATCTTGAATGCCGCGGCGATTATATTCGCGGGTAAAGGAGATGGCTTGCTCTTCCGTCCAATCATCAGGGATGGGCGAGACGGCATAGAAGGTGTCCAAATGCTTCTCCAGCGGCCCCGGGCTGTCGCAATAGGCAATCGAGAAACCGCGCTGGAATTCCGGCATCAGGATGATGCGGACGGGGCCATTGGGTAAAGTGATCAAATCCTTTTGCACGACAAATTTGCGCGCGATTTCGGTGGCTTCGGTGGCCACTTCCACCAGTTTATCGCGGGCGGGTCGGTCTGCGGCGGCAAGATCTAGCGCGGCGCGAATGACTTTTTGCTGCTCGGCCGCTGTTGGGTTGGCGGGCAAAGGCGGGGCATCGGCCCGGCCTGACAGCGCTTTAACAGACACCGCATACATGTCGGCCCGCACCTCGCGCACGGCTTGTTCGGCCCTGCGACGTATCTCTTGCCGCGAGAGGGGCGACAACAGCGTATAGGTTAATTGCCGATCAAAGCGCGCCGCCCCCGCCCGAAAGTCTGCCTTGGCTGCGGGCACCAGCGTCTGATCGATCCAGCTTTGATGGGTATCAACGGCACTCAAAAACCCAGCAATTGCAGCATTGAGGGCGTCGAGCTCCGCGCCCTTAAGCGCGCCCTTCGCAGGCTCAATCATATCGGTGATGATGGACTTAAGGCCCTGATTTTGTGCCGCATAGGTCACAGCATGGGGCGTGGGAACGCGTGCGGGTACGAGGTTTGCGCGCGCCATCGCTAAAAAGCCCGGTAACAGCTTCAAGCGCGCCGTCACATTGTTCAGACGCTGGGACAAAGGTGCAAAATCGCGCGCCATAAGGGTGTAGAGCGCGCTACCCGCCGCATCTTGCCAGACGAGCGGGTTCCACGCCCAATCTTGCAACGTTTCATTTGTCCAAATTTGTGCCTCTAACGCATTGGCCAGCATGGCTTGATCGACTTGGTTGGCGCGCGAGAGACTTGCCTTCGGCAGCGCCTTCACCTTGGCCAACGTCGCTTTGGCGAAATTCAAAGAGGCGGCGCGGCCCGCTGGCGTGTAATCATTCAACAAATGGTCAAACCGGTGATCGCCAGTCCACGTCGCCGTCACCGGGCTTAGGCGCATCGATTGGTCGAGCCAGTCTGAAGCGATCTTGGCAAAGCGGGCGTCAGCCCCCGTCTGGCCCTTGGCGATGGCTAAACTGGGTAGAAGCGGGATCGCCGCACTGGCCCCCAAGGCCCCTAAAATCGTGCGCCGTGAGTTTTCACCAGATTGGGCCATGCTCGCCTCTCCCCAAATTCGTTCTGGGGGAAGTATAGAGCCGGGTTGGACTGGCTGTCATCCCTGTTTGAGAGCATCATTTGGGTCGCGCACTTCAATGCCGAATGGTGCGAAATGCTTGAGGTTTTGGGTAATTATCGTCAGGTCATGCATTTTGGCGATACCCGCAATCGCCGCATCTGCTATCCCTGGCTGGTGCCCAGATGCAGTTGCTTTTGCTTCTAGCTTCCCGCCGCAAGCTGCCGCCGCAGTATCAATAGGAAGAATGCGGTCCTCATAAATGGCAACAAGGCCCATAAGCCAGCGCCTCAATTCAGCGGCCTTCGCCTCAGCGCCTTTGAGTTCGAGAAGTGCTATCCCTTTTTCAATCTCGTGAATCGTCACGACAGAGAGAAAGAGCTTGCCCGAGGCATCCATCTGATCGAGCCAAGCCAAGAATTCGGGCGTCGCGTGCTGACGCGATGGCGACAGCATCGAGATTATATTCGTATCCAGCAGATAGCCGTTCAAAGGATGACTTCGCGCGAGGGGCTGGAGTTGCGATCTGGAATATCAACTGGCATCGCTTGCAGATAGGCGATCAGTCCAGAGCGCTTTCGCTCCAAGGCCTTGCGGGCAATCTCACCAGCTTCGATGGAAACCAAAGCGGCAACTGGCTTGCCATGTCGCGTGATCGTAACGAAATCGCCCTTGATCACATCGTCAACCAAGCTCGAAAAGCCTGCCTTGGCATCCTTCAGATTGATCGTTTGCATGCTTTACCTTGGCCCGCAGAAGTAGTCATATGTGACCATAATAGACCAACTTTCTTGAAATCGCAAGCCCAAACGGGTCAAAGCGAGACTGCACACGTCACCGCCCCCCTTGCCTTCCCCCCGCGGGTCGCGCAAACTTTGCCCATGCAGGCTGACCCCAATCTTTATGATGACTGGCCCTATCTGAACCGGCCCAAGATCATCTGGCCCGGTTCTAAGAAGCTTGCCTTCTGGATCGCGCCCAATATCGAATATTATGAATTCATGCCGCCGGTGAATCCCAAGCGACCGGGCTGGCCCAAGCCTTCACCCGATGTCGTTGGCTATTCCCAGCGCGACTGGGGCAATCGGGTAGGCCATCAAAGGCTGATGGAGATGTTGGACCGGCACGACTTGCGCGGCTCCATCTCGCTCAATGTCGCCATGTGCCAACATTGCCCTGAGATTATTGAGGCATGCGTTGAACGTAAGTGGGAGTTTTTCTCGCACGGCATTTATAACACGCGCTATTCCTATGAAATGGATGAAGCCCAAGAGCGCGCGGTGTTGGAAGATTCCATTGCCACCGTTCAGGCTGCCACGGGCCAGCGCATTCGCGGTTATTTGGCCCCCGCCCTGACCCATACCGAGCGCACGCTCGACCTGATTGCCGAATATGATTTCTGGTACACGTGCGACCTGTTTCAAGACGACCAGCCCCAGCCGATCAAGACCAAGACCGGCAAGCTGATGAGCATGCCCTATTCGCTCGAGGTCAATGATGTCATCACCTATGGCGCGCTAGCCATGAGTGCAGAGCGTTATGCAGACGTCTTGATGCGCCATTTTGATCAGCTTCTCGAAGAAGGCGGCGACAGCGGAACGGTCATGTGTATCCCGCTGCATGCCTATCTCGTCAGCCAAAGCCACCGGATCAAGGCCTTTGAGCGGGCTTTGAGCTATATCACCTCTCACAAGGATGAGGTTTGGTTCACCACGGCGGTGGAGATTGCAGGCCATTATCGCGAGCATTATTGGGACCAGACTTTGAACGACATTCGCGCCCGGGGCCTTGCCACGGCGGGCACCGGCTTTGCTTGATGCAAATTCGTAGGGTGAGCGAACCCTTATCGGGTTCTGAGCTTGATGATTTGACCAGCTTATTGGTTGATGCCGTCGAAAATGGTGCCTCTCTTGGTTTTTTGAAGCCGATGGAAGAAGCCCGTGCACGGACCTATTGGGAGGGTGTTTCCCAAGCGGTTCAAGCCGGTGACAAAGCCCTGTTGGTGGCCGAAATTGGCGGGGCCATTTTGGGCACGGTGCAAGTGGTTCTCGATATGCCGCAGAACCAGCCTCATCGCGGCGAAGTCTCCAAAATGATCGTGCATTCAAAGGTCCGCCAATTGGGGCTTGGGACGCGCCTGCTTGATGCCGCCGAAGAGCGGGCGCGGTTTGCTGGCAAATCTCTCCTGGTGCTCGACACCCAGACGGGCTCTGCCGCCGAACACCTCTATCGGAAGGCCGGCTATAGCCCCCTGCCGCCCTTGCCTGATTATGCGTTGACACCCGATGGCGAGCTTGCCGCCACGACAATCTTTTGGAAGCGGATTTAGCCTCAGCCTGAACCTTACCAGCATTTAACTGGCCCGCCACAAAGCCTTCTGGCAGGACAGGCGTGGGACGACTGACAACTGGGGAAATCAAGATGAATTATAGATTAGGGGCTGCCGCAGCCCTGTCGCTCGCGCTCGCTCTGGGCGGGTGTGTCAGCATCAATGTGAATGACACGGATGAAAAGATCGACGTGGCCCCGATGCCATCGGCCCTCATCGGGACGTGGGACGTTTCACTCTATAGCGACCCGAATACCGAGCCCAGCAAGACCGAGTTTGTGGTGACTGAGGTTACGGCCGGCACGTTCAAGGGCACCTTCTATGGCAGTGAAATTCAAAATGGCCGCTATACGATTAAAGGCAATGAGATCGTATTTGCCGGCCGCACAGCCGATTTGTCGGGTGCGTATTGGCATTCAGGCCGCATGCGCGCCAATTCCATCATTCAAGGTCAAACCCTGTCGGATGGCCGTAACTTCTTGATGGCTTGGACGGCACGTCGCAAGCGCTAGAGCTGGTTAGGACCTAACCACTTTCAGCAGTTTACGCTCCAACACATCCAAGGTCGCGGTCAGATCATGGCCGCGCTTTAAGACTTGGCCAGCGGAGCCTAGAACGCTCCACTGGCCTTGTTTGGAGGCCAAGGCCGGGCGTTTTTCAATGCGATAGAGCGGGTTCTCGCTGGCGCGGCGAAAAATCGAAAATGTTACCGCATCCGGGCCATCATCAATGGCATAGTCGCGCCATTCGCCTGCCATTTGCCCGCGCCCATAGAGGTTCAGGATCAGATCAAATTCACGCCGTTCAAACCAAATTTTGGGCGCGCGGCGCGGCAAAGCATGGGGTGAAGATTCAAAGCTCATGGCCCCATCTAGGGCCTGTTTGAAGGCGCTGACAAGGGGTCGCCCGAATTTACGGGTTTAGCCCACTAGACCTGAACCAACCCCATGGGCTTGGGCCCAAAAGTGGTTTCCCAGCTGGTGGCTTTGGTGACGAGGAAGGTCTTGGACCTCACCGTATCCAATTCCATAAAGTCGCCGCGTACATTTTCTGGCGTGATACTGACCAAGGTATAGCCACGCTTGGTCTCCTCATGCCATTCCACTTCAGGATTGGCGCGGGTGATTAACTCATTCAGCGCAGCCCCCTCCAAGCCGAAATTGGCGAAAGTGTCTGCAATGCTGGGGCTGGTCACAGAGGTGCCCCCAAATTCAACGCCACGAACCTCGCCGCCCGCATCTTTCAACGTATTGGCCCAAGCCGCGTGGGTGTCGCCCGTACAGACGATCAAGCGCGCGCCTGCTTCCTTGGCAGCCGCATACAGACGTTCGCGCGCGGCCGGATAGCCATCCCACGCGTCGAGGTTGAAGGGCACATCAAATTGGGAAAGCTCGAAAAAGGCTTTGGTCTGCGGGCGAGCTTTGGCAATT
>NZ_JADCBK010000030.1 GCF_020253525.1 Aquidulcibacter sp. | reverse complement strand
TTTTCCCGACCCTGTTGCAGAATTTAGCCCACGAGGCACCGGGCCTCGACCTTAGTTGTGAACCCTATGGTCCCGATCTTTTGGCCCGTATGGCTTCGGGCGATTTAGATTTTGCGTTTGCCTTAGATAGTTCGCCACTGCCGACAGGGGCGAAAAGCCTCTATTTAGCCCAAGATGAATTGGCTTTGGTGATGCGGCGCAATCATCCCTTGGCACACCATGATTGGTCGCTGGCCGATTATGGGCGGGTTCCCCATATCTTGATCCGGCTTCTCAATGATGGGGTGAATGACTTAGAGGCTGTGCTCGCCGTGCATGGGATCCAACGGCGCATCCTATGGTCCACCTCGCATTTCTTAGCAGCCCTTGCCGCTGTTTCAGCAACAGATGCGGTCACGACGGTGTCGCGGGCTTTTGCATCGCGCTTTGCCGATCAGTTTGACTTGATCCTGCGCGATCCGCCACTTGAAAACCGATCCCTCGGCCTTGTTCTGGTGATGTCACAAACCAGCGGGCATGACCCCTTGCTGTCGTGGGTGGCAGGCCACGTTAAGCGAGCAGCGCTGGAGGTTTATGGCTCATGATTGGTCAGAGGGCAGCCAAGCCCGCTTAGAAATTGCGCCCAAGACGAATGCCAACATTGTCGAGCCCTTGGTTCTTAGAGCCGCCCAAAATATGGCCATGGCTTAAATGCTCATAGACCAAATAGCTGGTCCAGGTCTCATTATGGCGATAACCAACCGCAACACCCAAGCGGAAAAGATCGCGAGACCCCAAGGCCAATTCCTCGGCATTAAACTTGGCGCGCCGCACGCTGTCAGATGGAGCATAGGGGTTGTCCAAAGGATCACCATTATGGATCACATAGCCCAAGTAGGGATCAATGGTGATGTTCTTGCTGACGGGAAAAGTCCAATCCAGCCCAACGCCTGCAAAGCTGGTCTCGCCTTGCGTATTCAGCGACGCAACGACCCCAGGGCGCGGCGAAAAGGCGAATTTCAGCCAGTCGGGGCTGTTCCACAAGACTTCAACCTGAACGTCGGGCCCATCTTCTTTACCGGCATTTTTAGAGACATTGGTCTCAACATTATGCGCCATAATGGCCCCGCGCACTTCGCTGATTTGGGCCTGAGCAGGCAAAGCGAGCATGCTGCCGCAAAAAGCACTGAAGCTGAACAAAATCACGGGCAAATTGGGGCGGCGCATCGGATCGATCCTTATGTGGTGCGTCTGCTAGAGCGCGAGTCCGCCTGAAGGGTCAATCAGGTAACCAAAAAGGCCGCCCCTGATGAGGCGGCCTTATCAGATCGGGTGGTCAGATGGTCAGGGCGTCTACGCCGCACGGACCTCATCTAAAAACTGTCCGACTGCACGCTTTAGACTGACCGCTTGCATGCCAAGTTCCCGGGCTGCTGCCAAACTTTGCTCTGCCGCAGCCCCGGTTTCAGTTGAGCCTTGCTGCACCAGCCCAATGGCTTGGCTGACCTCACTGGTTGCGGTTGCGACACTGGAGGTACTTTGCGTGATTTCCTGCACCGCAACCATTTGTTGTTCAACAGAGGCTGCGATTGTCGCCGAAATCTCATTGATTTCAGAGATTGTGCTGGCGATCCCTTCAATGGCACTTACTGCCAATTGGGTTGCGCTTTGAACCCCGCCAATTTGATTGCTGATCTCATCGGTTGCTTTGGCTGTTTGCTCTGCCAAGCTTTTGACTTCGGAAGCCACAACGGCAAAGCCCTTGCCGGCTTCCCCAGCTCGCGCAGCCTCAATGGTCGCATTGAGGGCCAAGAGATTGGTTTGACTTGCAATATCGGAAATCAAACTCACCACCGCGCCAATCTTGCCTGCAGCCTCAGACAGGGCAACCACAGTTGTGTTGGTTTCAGAGGCTTTACGCTCGGCGTCCTGCGCAATCTTGGCAGCAACCTGAACCTGATGGGCGATTTCTGAGATTGAAGCCGACATTTCTTCCGATGCAGAGGCAACAGACTGGACATTCGAAGCCGAAATCGTGGCGGTGCGCGCGACCGAGTCAGAATGGACTGACGTATCATGCGCCGTGCGCGTCAGGGTTTCAGATGTCGCTTCCAGCTCGGTCGCAGCCGATGAAACCGTGTCCACAACTTGGGCAACGCTGGCTTCAAAGCTGTCGGCGAGGGCGTTCATCGCGGCGCGCTTGCTTTCTTGCAGCTCTCTATCCTTATCCTTCGTAGCGATTTCGAGCCTGCGCACTTCTTGGGCGTTTTGAACAAATACCTGCAAGGCTGACTGCATACGTCCAACGCAATCGCGGCGGCCTTGATTATCGACAACTATGTCAATGTTGCCTTTGGCGAGATCGTCCATCAAGGCAGTGGTCTTGATCAAGGGCGTGGCAATGACATTGGATAAGACCATCGCAAATCCGCCACCAACAAGGATGATGACGCCAATCATGCCAAAGGCCATGTGCGTGCTTTGGGTTAGAAGCTGGCTCATTTCTGGGCCGATCTCATCCTGACGCGCGCGCGACTCCGTCGTCATCGCCGCGGTGATAGCCGAAATAGAGGCACCCAATTCATTGCGCTGGGCTGATGCGCTAGGATCGGTCTGCACCCGTTCAGCTACCGCACGATATTGGGCAATTTTCGCAGAAGCTTCATCGAGCTTTGCCTTAATCTTGGGGTCAACGGCCGCTTCTTTTGCTTTCGTGAGCAACTCAGCCAGTTCCACAGCAATCCCTTGCATCGCATTTATCTCAGCAGGGTCGCCGCTTCCTTCGTATTTGATCGCATGGACGCGCATCATTTGAAATTGTTCAGCAGCCGCCCCCACAGATGCCGTCTGTCGCGCAATTTGGCGGTATTCGCTTGCTAAAGCTTCAACTCTTTTGGATTCCCACGCCAAAACTGCGCAAGCTACAGTGACCAAGGCAATGAGGATACCAAATGCAATCTTGATTTTCTGAGCAACTGGCGCGTGCTTCACAAAGTAGTTGATCATCAGCAACCCCCGAACTGTACTGGAAGGAAGCGGGGGATTTCTCGCAATTATCTAAAGTTTGTCTTACCGGTTGGTTCTTTTTCTGTTCACGTTCTTGTGATTATTTGAGGGGTGAGGCACGCAAATTTCTGTGTGTGTGGCGGGCCATGATTGCCAATAGGGCGTTACCGCTTTAGGGCTGGCGCACTGATTTGGAGGTTCCCATGGCCGTAGCGAAACTGGAAAAGGATGGGGCAATTGCGACCATCACCATCACCCGCCCTGAAGCAATGAATGCCCTGGGCCAGCCTGGCGACGGCGATGTGTTTCAAGCCATTTGCGCAGACATTAATGCGGATCGCGCCATCCGCGCAGCCATTCTAACAGGCGAGGGTAGGGCCTTTTCTGCCGGTGGTGATGTGAAAGCCATGAAGGACCGAACCGGGGCCTTTGGCGGCAGTCCTGCTGAAATTCGCGAAGCCTATCGCGGCAATATCCATAAAATCATCAAGGCGTTGTGGAATTTGGAAGTACCCTTGGTTAGCGCCATAAACGGCCCTGCTATCGGGCTTGGCTGCGATGTTGCCTGTATGGGCGATATACGTTTGGCCGCCAGTGGGGCAAAATTTGGCGTGACCTTTCTAAAGCTTGGCCTGATCCCGGGCGATGGTGGGGCTTGGTTGACGCCGCGCATCGTGGGGTGGAGCCGGGCGTGTGAGCTTTTGTTTACTGGCGATGTCGTCGATGCGCAGACCGCGCGCGAGTTCGGCTTTGTCTCGCGCGTGGTTGAGGCTGATGTCTTGATGGCAGAAGCGCGCGCCATGGCTGAAAAAATCGCCCTACAGCCACCCCATGCCTTGCGGGTTACCAAAGCCCTGATGCGCCAAGGCCAAACTGCAACCTTCGACACCATTATGGAATTATCCGCGGCCTCCCAAGGCTTGATGCATCACACGGCTGACCATGAAGAGGGCGTGGATGCGATTTTGGAAAAGCGTAGCCCCAACTTTACCGGCCAATGAAACGTTTAGCTTTCTGTTTGCTCGCCTGCGTGCTTGGTGCCTGCGATCCGGGTGATCGGGACCAAAATCCGCGCGACCGCGTTGGAACTGAGGGGCCGCTCTCATGGCGCTTGGTGGCGCAGGCGTCTGGGGCAGCAGCCTTTTTGTCGCGGCCGGGTGCCGCGCCAGACTTAGTTTTGTGGTGCGATGATCAACAGCGCATCACGCTGCGCGCGCATGTGTTTTCGGCACCTTCTGCTCAGCCAGATCTGGTGTTGAAGACCAAGGCTGGCCGCATTGTGTTCCAAGAAGTCCGTCGCCAAGGCGGCGTACGGGAAGCCGACCGCAAATTAGTTGAGGGTAAAATTGCCTTAGCCGATATGGGTGTCGCCGAAACCATTCTGGCCGCAAGCGACTTTACCTTGACGTCGGGTGACGTTGACTATCGTGCCCAGCCGGTGGATCGTGACCAGATACTGCCCGCCTTTGTGACTGCCTGTCGCAAGGAGGCGCCAAAAGCGCCCTAAAGAGCGCATGAAATAGGGGAGAAGGCGATGTCACAGGCACCGATAGTCCACGGATATGTCGCACAAGGCTTTGAATCCGTTCGCGATGTATTTGCGCAAAATTTGGCCAGTGGCGAAGAGTTGGGCGCAACCTTCAGCGTTATCCAGGACGGCGAAACCATCATCGACCTTTATGGTGGGGTGCGCGACGAAGATCGGACAGAACCTTTGGGGCCGGATGATCTTTTCAATGTGTGGTCAACGACAAAGGGCATGGCCGCGCTAAGCATTGCGATCGCCGTTGAGCGCGGATTGATTGACTATCAGGCACCGGTCGCCACCTATTGGCCTGAGTTTGCGGTCAATGGCAAAGAGGCGATCACGGTTGAAACCTTGCTGAGCCATGCCAGTGGTATTCAAGGCGCTGATACCCCTGCAACCACGGAAGAGCTTCTTGATATTCAAGCTTTTTCGGCGCGACTGGCCGCGCAAGCCCCCTTGTTTCCGCCAGGCTCCGCTAACGCCTATAATGCCGGGATCTTTGGTCACTGGGTAGATGCCTTATTGCGGCGGACAGATGGCCGTTCCTTGGTGGCGTTTTTTGCCGATGAGGTCGCAAAGCCGCTAAAGGCCGATGTCTGGATTGGTCTTCCCTATGACCAGCATCATCGTCGCGCCCCTATTGTTGCGCCCTGGGCTCCGATGATGGCTGCAAGCCCACCTGCGACCGATCCAGTGATGAAATCAGCCATGGGCAGCCCACGTATGAGCCCTCTTGAAGCCAATCGACCAGATTGGATGGCCGCCGGAAATGGTGCCGCCGGGGGTAGCGCCAATGCGCGCGGGATTGCCCGCGTGTATGGGGCCTTAGCGCGGGGCGGAGACTTAGAAGGCGCACGGATCATCTCGCCCGAAGGCATTGATCGGATGGTGGCTGAACGCCGCGCGAGTAAGGACAAAGTCTTGGGCGTTTGGGTGCGTTGGGCTGCCGGCGTCATCCTGTCAACGCGCGGACTTTACGGCCCCTTTGATACCAGTTTTGGACATTCGGGCTGGGGTGGTAGTTTTGGCTTTGCCGATCCGGTTAACAAGCTTGGCGTGGCCTATGCCATGAACCTCATGGCCCCCAATTTGGCAGGCGATCCGCGCGGCGGCGGACTGGTTGCTGAGACCTATAAATGCTTAGGGCTGGGCTGAGCAGTTCGCGACAGCTTTGCCCTTCCATCACGCTTCAAACCACCTATAACCAAAACCACAGCAACAAGAAAACCAACTCAAGACGTTAGGGAGAAAACCAGATGATCGGAATCTGCGCACAATTCACCATTCAACCCGGCAAGAATGCTGAATTTGAAGCCTTGTTGACCGAGTTTGTCACCACGGTGAAAGCCAAAGAGCCCGGTGCCACCGTCTATCAATTGTGCAAAAGCGCTAAGGCTGAAAACGACTATTTCATGCTGGAACTTTATGCCGACCAAGCCGCCCTAGATGCACATGGCAAGACCGAACATATGGCTGAATTGGTCTCTAAAATCGGTGGTTTCCTTGCCGCCCCGCCAAAGCTGACCCAAGGCCCAGCCGTATTCTAGGATAAGTCGCGATGGATTTAGCATTCACTGCAGAAGACCTCGCCTTCCAAGCTGAAGTTCGTGCTTGGATTGCCGAGAATTATACCCCCGCCTTGCGCGCGAAAATGGCCCTGTCGAAGAATGGCTATCTGGACAAGGAAGGCCAAGTTGAGTGGCAAAAGAAGCTGGCTGCACGCGGCTGGGCTGCCCCTGATTGGCCGGTTGAACATGGCGGACCGGGCTGGACTCCCAGCCAACGCTATATCTTCAATATGGAAGTCTCGGCGGCTGGCTGTCCGACGCCATCGCCGATGGGCCTAAAAATGGTGGCCCCAGTCATCATGGCCTTTGGCAATGACAAACAAAAAGCCCAGCATTTGCCGAAGATTCTGAACTCGGACATCTGGTGGTGTCAGGGCTATTCTGAGCCCGGTTCAGGTTCGGACCTCGCCAGCCTGCAAATGAAGGCCGAAAAGACGGTGCGTGATGGCGTTGAGGGCTATATCCTCAATGGTTCTAAGATTTGGACAACCCAAGCCCAATGGGCCGACTGGATGTTCAATCTGGTGCGCACCAGCCAAGAGGCGAAAAACCAAAACGGCATCAGCTTTATCCTTGTCGACATGAAAACGCCGGGCATAAGCATCCGCCCCTTGCCGACCTTGGATGGCCCAATCGAAGGCCAGCAGGAAATCAATCAGGTCTTTTATGAAGACGTGTTTGTGCCTGCCGAGAATCTGATTGGGGAAGAGGGCAAGGGCTGGACCTATGCCAAATATCTCTTGGAGTTTGAGCGCGGCAATGCCTATGCACCCGGGCTGAAAAACGCCCTCAAAAAGGTCAAGCGCATCGCATCGGTTGAACAAATGGGCGAACGGGCCCTGTTGGAAGACCCAGATTTTGGTCGCAAAATTGCTGAGCTGGAAATCCAGATCAATGCGCTTGATGCGACCGAGCTGAAGATTTTCTCAGGCCTTTCTTCGGGCAAATCGGTCGGGGCTGCTTCCTCTATGCTGAAGTGCAAAGGCAGCGAGATGCAGCAAGCCATCTCAGAGCTGGCCTTGGAAGCGGTTGGTGTGTCGGGCATTCCGTTTGTTGCAGATAGCTGGGGCATATTGGATGGGCGTTCCAACGACCCATTCCCGGTGCCAGACTATGCGGTGGCTGTGGCCCCATCCTATTTCAATTATCGCAAGACCTCCATCTATGCGGGGTCTAACGAGATTCAGCGTAACATCATGGCCAAAATGGTGTTGGGCCTCTAAACCCCTTTAAGCCCCTTAGAGCTTGGGTGCGCTAAGCCCCTTGTGCTCTGAGGGGCATCTATACAAATAAACCTAAAGTAGGTTATGCTTGGTGTATGGACACGCAAGCACATCCCACCGAGCCCCCCATTTTTATCGGTCCGCAAGAGGCCAAGGACCTGCCGACTTGGCGGGCTGCCTTTTCAGAGCGCACGGCTGAACTCATGGCCAAATTGGCCCTTTTGTCTTATGAGACAGATTTAGAAGAATTATCCAAACAATTGAATTTAGGTCAGTTTAAGCTTCTAGCTTTCTATGACCAAGAAGGCAGTCAAGCCTTCCTAGCCCGTACCGATGACTTTGCGGTCGTCGCGTTTCGGGGCACCGATTCCTATGTGGATTGGAAGACCAATTTGATGAGCGAATCTGTCTCGGTTGAGACACGTTTGGGTAGCGTGGAAATTCATAAGGGCTTTAAGAAAGCCTATGATCGGATTGGGGCCCAGCTTTTGGCAGACGTCAATTCTCATGTCCCGAAAGATAAGGGGCTTTATCTGACAGGGCATAGTTTGGGCGGGGCTTTGGCACAAATTGCCTCGACCCAATTGGAGCGAGATAATCTTGCGGCCTGCTATACATTTGGGGCACCACGCGTGGGCGATCTATCCTTTGACCGTTTGGTTGTGTGCCCGCACTATCGGTTTGTGAATGGCTGGGATCTTGTAACCACTTTGCCACCACCGCTGTTTTCACCCTATCGCCATACAGGCGATCCGCGCCTTTTAACGGCTTCGGGCAAGCCGATCATGCGGCGCGACCGCAGCCCCTTCGTCAAAATCTTCCATACGATCGTGGGCATCGTCTCATTCATTTTTGGCAATCCGCGCCTCTTAGAGGACCACCGCATGGAAGCCTATATCGACAAAATAAAAGCCGCCCGCGCCTTGAGAGGGGTGGCGCGGGTCGGCAGCATGTTTGATTAGATTTTGGGCTTGCCGTCTAGTTCGGCTCAGCCGCCAGACAGCTTGCGCATGAATTTACCGGTTTGGCCGCCGCCTTGCTCATAGGCTTCGTGACCGGCTGGGTCGCAAATCTTATCCCAATTGTCGCGCACTTCTTCAGCGGTGATGCCATCGCCCTTTAAGCAGATGCCGTCGGTCTCATAGATTTTAGCAACCGCAAAGACACCAGCACCTGCCGAGAGGACGGTGCCCGTTGGCGCATCTTCGCTGACCAGATACATGACGCCGGGGGTGACATATTCTGGCTTCAGCAAATCAAGCATTTGTGGTGGCATCAGGTTTTCGGTCATACGGGTTGCAGCCACAGGGCTGATCGCATTGACCTTGATATTGTTTTTGGCGCCTTCCAGCTTCAGCGTGTTCATGAAGCCATAAAGGGCAAGCTTGGCTGCGCCATAATTGGTTTGGCCGAAATTGCCGTACATGCCGCTCGATGAAGTGGTGACCACGATGCGGCCATAGTTTTGCGCCTTCATGATTTCCCACATGGCCTTCACAGGCTTTACGGTGCCCATCAGATGGACATTCATCACGACCTCAAAATCGGCGATTTCCATCTTCGAGAAGCTTTTGTCGCGCAAAATACCGGCGTTCGCGATCAGGATGTCGATGCGGCCCCACTTTTCCATGACTTGGGCAACCATATTGGCCACGCCAGCATCGTCTGTCACCGAGGCACCATTGGCGATGGCTTCACCGCCAAAGGCCTGAATTTCTGCGACAACGGCTTCGGCTGCGGCCGAATTTCCGCCGGTTCCGTCCATTGCGCCGCCCAGATCATTGACGACAACTTTAGCACCCCGGCGGGCCAGTTCGAGGGCATGTTGCTTGCCCAAGCCACCACCGGCACCTGTTACGATGGCGACTTGGCCGTCAAAGCGAATATCTGACATGTGAACGTCTCCTGAGCATGTTGGCTTATAAGGAATTTGCGCATTGCCATGCCCACCACTTCCGCTCGCGTCAAGGGAAACTGACATGGGGCAGAGTGTAATTTTCTGTCCAGAACAGGCTCAATCGGCTTTTGTGATCGGATTGAACGCGGTAACAGGTTAGCTGGGTAAGCGTATGGTACGCTGCACCCGTTTAGGACACGATCTCGATGCACTCGAAATTTTTGCTCGCAGTTAGCCTAGCTACTTTAGCCTTTTCTGGCCCCGCTTACGCCGATGAAGGCATGTGGACATTTGATGCGTTTCCCGCTGCAAAAATGAAGGCAGCCCATGGTTTCGCCCCCGATCAGGCGTGGCTGAACAAGGTCCAACAATCGGCTGTGCGTTTATCGTCGGGCTGTTCGGCCAGTTTTGTCTCCGATAGTGGTTTGATCCTGACCAATTGGCATTGTGTGTCGAGTTGTGTTGCCGATTTGTCGAGCGCGGAAAAGAATTATGGCCTCAATGGCTTCTTGGCAGCGACCTTGACCGACGAAAAGACTTGCCCCGGTCTTGAGGCTGAAGTCTTGGTCAGCATTATCGACAACACGGCCAAGGTGAAAGCAGCCACTGCTGGTGTTGAGGCCAGCAAAGTTGCCCAAGCCCGCAGCGTCGCCATTGCCAAGTTGGAAGAAGAAGCCTGCAAGAATGACGATAAGGAATTGTTCCGCTGTGACATGATTTCCTTATTCCGCGGCGGGCAATACAAAATCTATAAATACCGCACCTATAAGGATGTGCGCCTCGTCTTCTCGCCCGAAAATGCCATCGGCTTCTTTGGCGGCGACCCAGATAATTTCAACTTCCCACGCTATAATTTGGATGGCGGATTCTTGCGGGCCTATGAGAATGGCGCACCTGTGAAAACCCCAACGCATTTGCAATGGACCACCGAAACCCCAAAGGATGGCGACATTGTTTTCGTTGCGGGTAATCCCGGCTCAACCGAACGTCTGCGCACCACAACCCAATTGAAGTTTGAGCGTGACCTGCGCTTGCATACGCGACAATTGGTGCGCTCAGAATTGCGGGGTCGCCTGATCGAATATCGTACCAAGAGCGATGAGGCCAAGCGTTCGGCCGAAGAATTATTGTTTGGCGTGGAAAACAGCTACAAGGCCCAATATGGCCAGCAACGCGCCCTGATGGACCCGGAATTCTTTGCCATTAAGGAGCGGGAAGAGGCCGAATTAAAGGCCAAAGTGCGTGCCAATCCCAAGCTTCTGGCAGAAATTGGCGACCCATGGGCCCAGATTGATGCGGCTGTTGCTAAGCAACAAGATTTGTTCTGGGAGCATGAGTTCCTAGAAGCTCGCGCAGGCTCGATCTCCAGCCTGTATGGCTCGGCGCGCGCCCTGGTCCGCATGGCCAATGAGCGGGCCAAACCTTTGGCTGAGCGCCTACCGGGCTTTTCCGATGGCGCGATTGCGCAAATGGAAAAGCAAATCCTGACTGAAGCGCCAATCTACAAGGATTTGGAAGTTATTGGTTTGGAATTGTGGTTGTCGAAAGCGCGTGAGTATTTGACGGCCGATAATCCGTCGATCAAGCGCCTCTTGGGTGCGGAAAGCCCTGAAGGGATTGCGGCACGCGGGATCGCTGGCACAAAGCTCGACGATAAAGCGGTCCGGGAAGCTTTGATCAAGGGGGGTAAGGCCGCCATTGATGCTTCAACCGACCCTCTCATTGTTCTGGCGCGCCGCGCCGAGGCCGATGCGCGAGCTTTGTCGGTTCGCATGAACCAAGAGGTGAATGGCCCCTTGTCGCAAGCGGCAGAAAAGATCGCCAAGGCGCGCTTTGCGGTTTATGGCAATGATGTCTATCCAGACGCCACCTTCACGCTGCGCCTGTCCTATGGTGTTGTAAAGGGCTGGACTTATGCGGGTGTCACAGTGCCGTCGACAACCACGATTGGTGGCTATTTTGAGCGTGCAACCGGCGAATTCCCGTTTGTTGCCGCGCCCTCTTGGTTGGCAGCAAAGCCAAACTTGAACTTGGCTACACCCTTCAATATCTCCACCACCAACGACATTATTGGCGGTAATTCTGGTTCGCCTCTGATTGATCGGCAAGGACGCGTTGTCGGTGCCGCATTTGACGGAAACATCCACTCACTCGGCGGCAATTATGCCTATGATGGGCGGTTGAACCGGACCGTCTCAGTAACCACGGCTGCCATCACCGAAGCCTTGACCAAAGTCTATAAGGCAGACCGTTTGGTGGCAGAGTTGAAAGCCAAATAGGCTGGTCGATGACCATAATGTGACTGGTTCTAGGTCGCGTCAGGCCTAGGTTCGCCAGCCGCGTCAAGCTAGATCACGGGGGCAAAGTCGGGTTCGGCTTTGCCCCTTTTTCTTGGCCTCTGTGCAGGCTGATGTGGCGATAGAAGGAAGATTTCAATGGTGGTTCGTACGTCTGGTTTGGCTCTGTTGGGCGCAACCCTCGTGATGGCCAGTGTCACAGCTCCTGCTTTGGCGCAGGCCCCAGCCAGTGCGCCGTCCGCAATTGTACCCGGGCCAACCCCTGTGACCCAGGCCTTGAATCTGCCTGCGGCCACGACGGTTACGCCTCAAACCATGGTGGCAGATTTGGAAGCACCCTGGGGCATGGCTTTCTTGCCCAATGGCGACCTGTTGGTGACGGAGCTTTTGGGCAAGCTACGCTATGTGAAGGCAGGCGCAAGCTGGAGCTTAGAAGCCCAAGAAATCACGGGCGTGCCGGCGGTTACGGCGGGTGGTCAAGGCGGCTTGATGGACGTGACCTTGCATCCAAATTTTTCCCGCAACAAACTGATTTATCTGAGCTTCTCTGTCGGCGATGAGGCGGCAAACCGCACACGCATCGTGCGCGCTAAATTGGAAGGCCGCGCCTTGACGGACGTGCAAACCATCTTTGAAGTCACCCCAGCCAAGCCGCGCTTTCAGCATTATGGCTCGCGCTTTACCTGGCTTCCCGACCAGACTTTACTGATCAGCATTGGCGATGGCGGTAACCCGCCTACTTCCGTGGATGGCAGCTTCATCCGCAATCAGGCCCAGAATCTGGGAAGCCATTTGGGCAAGATTGTGCGCATCAAGGATGATGGCAGCATCCCGAAGGACAATCCGTTTGTAAACACACCAGGGGCACGGCCTGAGATTTACTCCTATGGCCATCGCAACGCCCAAGGTCTTGTGCGCGATCCGGTTTCAGGGCGCATCTATGCAACCGAACATGGCAGTCAGGGCGGGGATGAGTTGAACCTGATCCAATCTGGCCAGAATTATGGCTGGCCTAAAGTCACCTATGGGGTGGAATATGGCGCAGCCCGAACGCCGATTTCCCCGAACCAAAGCGGTCCAGGCATGGTTGACCCGCTCGCCGTGTGGTCGCCCGCTATTGCTCCTTCCGGTCTCGCGGTGGTTCGCAGCACGCAATATCGTGGTTGGGACGGTGATCTCTTGGCTGGTGGCTTGCGCCTGGATCAAGGACGCGGGGCCTTGATCCGCGTTGACTTGGACAAAGCCGGGAAAGTTGTTGGCCAAGAGCGGATTGATCTGGGCGATGTGCGGGTTCGCGATGTGCGCCAAGGCCCAGACGGCTATATCTATGTCTTGACCACCGCCATGCGGAACTTTCGCGATAAGGGCCAGCGCAATGGCCAATTGGTGCGGCTCATGCCGGTAAACGGAGCGCAAGCGCGGTAAAAAGCGGCGGGAAGGGGCTTGCGACAGTGTCGCGTAGCACTCTAAGCCCTTTCTATGCCATCCATTGCACGCATGACTTTGTTTATGATGTTGGCCCATGTCGCATTGGGGGCCATCATGCCCTATTTGCCGGTCTGGTTGGCAACCACCAAGGGCCTCAGTGGGGCGCAAATCGGGGTCATTCTGGCTTCATCCAGTTTTGGACGGATCTTGGTCGGGCCCTTGGCCGCTGCGTGGGCTGAAGGCCGCCGGGATCGACGCACCCCGCTGATTGTGTTTTCTGCGGCCCTTGCGGTCGGATACCTTAGCTTTCCATTCTTGGGTGTGTTTTGGCCGATTGCTTTGGCCTGTTTTGCTACCGGGGTCATGTTTCAATGCTTGATGCCCTTTGCCGAAGCAGGCGTCATGCGTGTGACCTCCCAATCGCGCCGATGGCCTTACGGGCGCGCGCGTGCTGCCGCATCAGCCGCCTTTGTTCTGGCCAATTTGGGGGCAGGGGCCACCATTCAGGCCTTTGGCGTTGAATCTGTCTATGCGTGGTTCATCATTGCCTGTGTTGCCACCGTGGCCTGTGGCTTTTGGCTGCATCCAGAGCCAATTGCCGAACCTGTTGTGACGCCCCTAAGCACGCGTTTGAAAGACAGTTTTGCTCTCTTTAAACGGCGGACATTTTTCTTAGCCGTCCTAGCGGCCAGCTTTATTCAAGCCGCCCATGCCTTTTACTATGGCTTCTCCAGCAAGCTGTGGCTGGAACAAGGCTTTTCCGGCTCGCAAGTCGGGATGCTCTGGGCCTTTGGGGTGATTGTGGAGATTGCCTTTTTCGCCCTTCTGGCAAGCCGCCTAAATCATTTTCGGCCAGAGACTTTGATCCTGTGGGGCGGGATCGCCAGTATCATACGCTGGGCTGCTTTCGCCCAAACCCCAGACTTGGGCGTCACCTTCCTGCTGCAAGCGCTGCATGCTTTGACTTTTGCTGCGACCCATATGGGCTTTATGCGCTTGATTGAGGCTGAAATTCCCATGGCCCAGCGCGCAACGGGTCAGCAATTGGGTTCTGCCATCATCATGTCACCCACGATGGGGCTAGCCAGCATTGCTGCAGGTTCGCTCTATGACCAATTCCAGTCCGCCGGCTATTGGAGTGGCGTGATCCTCGCGACGATTGGTCTCATTCTGATCTCGCTTCTGTTGTCACCCAAGCAGCCGACCCTAAAGCTGCCGCAGGAAGATCAAGCCAAATAGGCCGCTGCCCGTCCGATGACATCCAAGCTGCGCGTCCACACCATAGTCTTCCATTCGTCGGTTTCTGGATAAAAGGCCGCACGGCTATCGGCTTGGATTTGGCACGCTTCAGGGCCAGAGGGGTCACCATAGCAATGTAACCAGCAAGCGGCTTGGGTGGCCAAAAATACGCTCATGGTGTCGACAGTACCAAATTCGATGGCGATACAGGCACACCATGACGGCTCTAGTGCGCGGACCAAGGCTGCATCCATCGTGCCGAACAAATCTGCCGAAACCGAGCTTCCATCCTTGGTAGAGCGGATTTCATCGCCCCAAATAGCGGCTTGGCGCTGGTAATGATCACTGGAAGGGGCAGCCTCGGTAATGATCTCACCCACGCCAAATGGGCCAAGCCCTGTATGCATGTCGATGGTCACGACTTGTTTGAGGCCGACGCAATGGGCCGCCAGCAATTTGTGGATGGTTTGGTTCGACCAGGAAGGCGCAATACCGCCATAATAGACCCCTTTGGGATGATTATACTGGCCGCCCGTCAAGGCCGCTTGCAAGGCGGGGAAGCCATGCTCGCTTGCAAAGGCGAGCAATTTGCCTTGTGCTTCTTGCATGGTCGCCTCATCGCGCGAAGCAGGTGCCGCCCAGGGTGCCAAAAGGTCATAATGGGGATTGGCTGGAAGAGGCGGCTCAAAGCTTTTAAGATAATTGCGATTAAGGTCGATATTGTCTTCGTTGAAGCGACTGTCCCACGAAAACCCATAGGGATTATGGGCATGGATGAGGACGATCCGCAGCTTCTGCGCCCA
>NZ_JADCBK010000003.1 GCF_020253525.1 Aquidulcibacter sp. | reverse complement strand
TGATCGGGGCAACCTCGGACCCGCTGGCACCAGCTGAAACCACTATCGATGTCGACCCTATTGTGGCTCTCTTGGCAGAAGCCAAGGCGCTGTTGCCCTCGGTCGCAAGAGCACCTGTCGTCGAGGCTTGGGCAGGCCTTCGTCCTGCCACCCCCGACCATAGGCCCCTAGTCGGTGCCACCAGCCAAGCGGGCGTCTATCTGGCTACGGGAACTTATCGCAATGGCTGGCTGCTGGCCCCCGCTATTGGCAGCTATATAAGCCAGCTTATATCTGGCAGAAGACTGGATGAGGACTTGATGAGCCTCTTGGCACCCATGCGCTTTTCCAGTTAAAAGGCGCGACGTAAATGTCCGGACAAATGCACGGGGGATGAAGAGTATGAGCGGCTTTGAAATGAATGAAGAGCACCGTGCAATTGAAGAAGCCGTCGGCCGGATTTGCGCCAAGTATGATGATGCATTTTGGTCTGAAACAGATGAATCGGGCCGTTTTCCGGAGCCTTTCGTTGCCGATATGGCAGATGGTGGCTGGCTAGGGTGTGCGTTCCCAGAAGCCTATGGCGGGGCGGGGCTCGGCTTGGTTGAGGCCGCCATTGTGATGAAGACGGTGGCGCAATCTGGGGCTGGCTTTTCTGGGGCTTCGGCCATCCATCTGAATATTTTTGGCCCAAAACCAATCGAGAAATTTGGGACCGAAGCACAAAAACAAGCCTATTTGCCCAAACTAATCACCGGCGAACACAAGATGTGTTTTGCCGTAACAGAACCAAATGCCGGCTTAGAGACGGCCGCCATTACCACGCGGGCCGTGCGTACCAATGAAGGCTATACGATTACGGGCCGCAAGATTTGGACGACGTCGGCTCAACGCGCAGATAAGATCCTGATCCTAGCGCGCACCACGCCGCGCGAAGAAGCCGCGCGTCCAACCGACGGCCTCAGCCTGTTTTACTGTGATTTTGACCGCACAGCGATTGATGCCAAGCCCATCCCCAAAATGGGCCGCAAAGCCGTTGAATGTAACATGCTGTTTATTGAGGATTTAAAGGTCCCACATGACGCGCTGATTGGCGAAGAGGGCAAGGGCTTTAAATATATCCTCTCCGGTCTCAATCCAGAACGCGTGCTGTTCGCCGTTGAAGCCATTGGCTTAGGGCGTGCTGCGCTTGCTCGTGCCGCCCAATATGCCAAGGAACGGGTCGTGTTTGGCCGCCCCATCGGCATGAACCAAGGTGTTGCCCATCCCCTTGCCAAGTCTTGGTGTGAGTTGGAGGCCGCAGAGCTTTTGGCCATGAAGGCGGCAGCCTTGTTTGATGCAGGCCTTGAGTGCGGTGCAGAAGCCAATGCTGCCAAATATCTGGGTGCCGAGGCGGGTTATCATGCCTGTGAGGCCGCCGTTCTGGCTCATGGTGGCATGGGCTATGCCAAGGAATATCAGGTTGAGCGTATGTTCCGCGAATCAATGATTGCACGCATCGCCCCAGTTTCGCGTGAAATGATTCTAAACTTCGTGGCAGAAAAGGTTTTGGGGCTACCAAAATCCTATTGATTTCTGTGTCTTATAAGCATGCTAAGAGAGTCTTAACCATGTTTGGCTGATCTTGCCCTGTGGAACTGGCCGACCGAAGCGCGGCTCAAAGGCTGTAGGAGACAAGCAAGTGACACCCGAAGCCATTGGTGGCTCACCTGTGCGCCAAGCGATTGCCCATGCGTCGCGGACAACGGGTATGGACTTTCAGTTCTTGCTCTCAACTGCTGTGCGTGAAAGCTCACTCAATCCTAAAGCTGAAGCAAAAACCTCGAGTGCTACCGGCCTGTTTCAATTCCTCGACGCAACTTGGCTTACAACGGTCAAGCGGCATGGGGCTAAACATGGTTTAGGTGCCGAAGCTGCCATGATCGAATTAGGCAGTAATGGACGGCCCAGTGTCTCGGACCCCGGTCTCAGGCGCGCAATTCTGGATTTGCGCTATGATCCAAAAATCTCAGCGCTGATGGCGGCCGAGTTTGCCGGCGATAATGCTGATTATTTGCGTGCCCGCACGGGCCAAGAGCCTGAACCAGGTGATCTTTATGCAGCCCATTTTCTGGGCGCTGGGGGCGCGGCTGAATTGGTAAATGCCGTTCGCGATCGACCTTGGGCAAGTGCCGCCGACCTATTTCCCAGCGCGGCAGCGGCCAACCGGCCAATCTTCTACAAAAGCAGTGGGGCCGAGCGCACAGTTGCAGAAGTGCTTGAGAATTTGCGGGCAACAGCAAATCGCCAAGCCCCAGCAGTCAGTCGTCATGAATTGGGGGATGAGCCTGCCCATTTGTTTGGCCCCAAATCCTATGCGGCAGGATCGATTGATCGGGCCATGGCGAGCCGTTTGATGGCAAGTTTGATGGGCAATGAGTCGTTCAATGGTCAGCCAAATGACTTCATGCGCTTGTTAGGGCAGGTCGCTGATGGCGACGAGAAATCCTTGGCGGTTTTGAACCCGACCATGCTTGCCCAACTCTATGGAGCTGGGGATCAAAGACAGGAAGAAGCGGGTCTTGATCTCATTCAATCCCTATTAGGCATGAAGTCCATCGCGGAAATTCTGTCTCCAGAGGGTGCATCGAGCGGCAGCAGTGGTGATGATTCTGCCTTGGGATTTGATCTAAAGGCACCAATCTAACCCATAGCCAGATCGTCGTCTCAACGCGCTCGCTGCAGACCTGTTGCAATGCCAAGCCCCACCATCGCGGCACCCAGATAACAATACGCGCAGTGCTGGCTCGCCATCCAAACGAGCTCTTGGAATAGGCCCTGCGCGCTGAGGCCTGCGGCATGATGACACCAACCAACAAGTTGGTGAGACGTTCCTGACAAATAGGGACCTAACCCAATCAACAGGCTGCCAACACCTATAAGCGAAACAGCGAGCAGCTGGTTGCTTATTGAAATATTTGGCTTTTTGATTGCCGGATCACTGATTTCTTGAAGCGTGTGCATGGAACAAAAAGCCTCTTCACGCGTTTGTGAGAATGCCACCATGCCTGAAAAGTCGCACCAATTCCAGCAAAATTGACGCGCAGACCCTGCGACAAAATAACCCTTTTATTTATGTGGAAATAGGGCGTATCACGAATCTGTGACCGTAGTGCGGATAAACCGTGCTGGCTTCTGGGGGCCTGTCTGACGATGGAACCAACTCAACTGAAATCGAAAGCGATGCCTCGCTTCGATATTATTTTTACGGGCGGCGTCGCTTTTTTAGTTGCGCTTTGGGCGGTTTTCGCCACGTCGCATGCCGATGATCTCGGCATGGTTGTGCACGGCTGGATTTTCCTTGGCGCAGCCATACTCGCCGTATTGGGCTTGGTTTTTACCGCCCAGGGTACGGCGCTGAAAAACGATCAGGCAATCTATAGTGACGGAGTGGTCCGCTTTGGCGTGATTGCATCAACCTTTTGGGGAATTGTCGGGATGCTGGTTGGGGTGGTGATCGCCTCGCAGCTGGCGTTCCCAGAGTTGCTCTACTTCAAGGACTTTGGGTTTTTGAACTTTGGTCGTTTGCGGCCTTTGCATACATCGGCGGTCATCTTCGCCTTTGGTGGCAATGTGCTGTTGGCGACAAGCTTCTATGTGGTTCAACGCACATGTCGGGCCAGATTGTTTGGCGGCATGCTGCCTTGGTTCGTGTTTTGGGGCTATCAGCTTTTCATCGTGCTGGCGGCAACGGGCTATTTGTTGGGCGTCACATCAGGCCAAGAATATGCTGAGCCTACATGGCACGTGGACTTGTGGCTAACGGTTGTTTGGGTGGCCTATCTTTTGGTCTTCCTGGGCACGCTGTGGAAGCGCAAAGAGCCCCATATTTATGTCGCCAATTGGTTTTACTTAGCCTTTATCGTCACCATTGCCATGCTGCATGTGGTGAACAATTTGGCGGTGCCAACCTCAGCCTTTGCCACCTCTTCTTACCCCTTGTTTGGCGGGGTGCAGAACGCCCTGACTCAATGGTGGTATGGCCATAATGCGGTGGGCTTCTTTCTGACGGCAGGCTTCCTGGCCATCATGTATTACTTCATTCCAAAGCAAGTAAATCGGCCAGTTTACTCCTATCAATTGTCGATTGTGCACTTCTGGGCCTTGATCTTCATCTATATCTGGGCTGGCCCACACCATTTGCACTACACGGCACTCCCCCAATGGGCCCAAACCTTGGGAATGACCTTCTCAATCATTTTGTGGATGCCCAGTTGGGGCGGCATGATCAACGGCCTTATGACCTTGTCTGGCGCGTGGGATAAGCTGCGCACCGACCCTGTGCTGCGGATGTTTGTCGCCTCGCTGGCTTTCTACGGGATGAGCACATTCGAGGGCCCTGTCATGTCGGTTCGGGCTGTGAACTCCCTGTCTCATTACACCGACTGGACGATTGGCCACGTTCATTCAGGCGCACTTGGTTGGGTCGGCATGGTATCGTTTGGCGCGCTTTATGCCCTTACACCCTGGCTCTGGAAACGCGAGCGGCTTTATTCCTTGAAACTGGTTGAGATGCACTTCTGGCTATCTACCATTGGGATCTTGTTTTACATCTCTTCCATGTGGGTGTCGGGGATCCAGCAAGGGCTGATGTGGCGCTCCTATAATGAATTTGGCTTCTTGACCTATTCCTTCGTGGAGACCGTTAAGGCCATGCATCTGCCCTATATTGTTCGGGCAATCGGTGGGCTCCTCTATCTCATCGGTACCTGCATCATGGCCTATAATTTGTGGCAGACCATTAAAGGCGCCGTGGCCAAAAAAGAGCCGCTCTCCTTCGCCAACCCCAACCTTGTCCCTGCAGAGTAGGAGCAACGATCATGCTTTTCAAAAATCACGGCATTATCGAACGCAACTCCATGATCCTTTTGATTGGGATTTTGTTGGTGGTTTCGATTGGGGGGATCGTCCAGATCGCCCCGCTGTTCCGGATCGAACAAACAATTGAAAAAGTCGAAGGTGTCCGTCCCTATACACCGCTCGAACTGGCTGGACGTGGGGTCTATATCCGCGAAGGCTGTTACACCTGCCACAGTCAGATGATCCGCCCTTTGCGGGACGAGATCGAGCGCTATGGTCACTATAGTCTTGCGGCCGAGAGCATGTATGACCACCCATTCCAATGGGGTTCAAAACGAACAGGGCCAGATCTTGCTCGGGTCGGTGGGCGATATTCCGATGCTTGGCACGTGCAGCATTTGATCAACCCTCGCTCGGTTGTGCCTGAATCGATCATGCCACCCTATGCCTTCCTCGAAGGCCGAGAGATTGGCATCAAGGATGTCGTCGACAAACATCTTGTCGCCCAAACGCGAGTTGGTGTGCCCTACACCCAGGCTGCTATCGACAATGCGAAAGACGACCTGATGGCCCAAGCCGACCCCAATGCCGATAGCGAAGGCTTGCAAGCACGCTATGGCGGCAAAGTCACGGTTCGCGACTTCGACGGGGATCCATCAAAAGTGACAGAGATGGATGCCCTAGTGGCATATCTCCAAGTCCTTGGCACGATGGTCGACTTTAAATCCTATGAGCCCACCAAGGCTGAAAACCTGCGCTAGGGAGGCGTCCATGTCTTACGAACAATTGTCCGCCTTCGCCCAAACTTCAGGCATGATTTACTTCATGGCCATCTTCGCTGCTGTCTGCCTGTACGTCTTTTGGCCAAGCAATCGCGCCAAATTCGACAAAGCTGCCCGTATGCCACTTGAGAATGAGGATATTGACCATGTCCGATAATATACCAAAGGACGACATCACAGGTGTCGAAACAACGGGCCATTCTTGGGATGGCATTACGGAGTTGAACAATCCGCTGCCGCGCTGGTGGGTATTAACCTTCTATGCCTGTATTGCCTGGGCCGTGGTCTATTGGGTGGCAATGCCCGCTTGGCCAACCTTATCGGGCCATACGAAGGGTTTGTTGGGTTTGTCAGACCGCCAGCAGGTGGATCAGGAAGTTGCAAAACTGGTTAATTCACGCGCGCCCATGTTTGCACAGCTTCAGGCTACCCCCATTGAGATGGTGAGCAAAAACAAAGAGCTGTTCCAGTTTGCACAAGAATCGGGTCGCGTTGCCTTTGCCCAGAATTGCTCAACCTGTCATGGCGCAGGTGGGCAGGGTGCTAAAGGCTTCCCAAGCCTCGTGGATGACGTTTGGCTGTGGGATGGGTCGATCCAGGGCATTCGCTCGACTTTACAAACCGGGATTCGAACCGATCACCCCGAGACCCGCTTTAGTCAAATGCCAGCGTTTGGGCGCGATAAATTGTTGGAACCGCAACAGATTGCTGATGTTACCCAATATGTATTGACGCTTTCGCGCCAACCAGCCGATGCAAAGGCGGCTGCTCGGGGGGCAAGTGTGTTTGCGGCCAATTGCGTGGCTTGCCACGGAGCTGAAGGCAAAGGAGACCCGACGCAAGGGGCTCCTAATCTGACTGATAAGGAGTGGCTCTATGGCGGGTCGGCTCAGGATATCACCACGCAGATCAATCTTGGTCGCGGGGGGGTGATGCCCACCATGTCGCAACGGCTTGATCCAGCGACTCTCGATGCTTTGGCCATTTACGTCCATTCACTCGGTGGCGGTACTTGAACCAGCCAGCGACCCCTGAGGTCTCATGAAAGTCATAGATACTCTAGACCGGCCCGGCCCTGCCGCTTTTGCGAGCGGTGAGGCCGCGCATGGGATAGCCCGCTCAGATGCTGTGGCGGTGAATAATGCCCAACAACGCGAGCTCTATGAAAAGCGTCAGCAGATTTACCCTAAGGCGGTGCATGGATTTTGGCGTCGCACAAAGTGGCTGATCCTTAGCCTCTTATTGGGCCTCTATTATCTGGTGCCTTTCCTGCGTTGGGACCGGCCAGGGTCAGCACCTGACCAATTTCTTTTGATCGACTTTACAGGGCGTCGCTTTTACATGGGGCCGATCGAGATTTGGCCGCAAGAACTTTATTATGTCACTGGGCTTTTGATTTTAGGCGCGATTGGCTTGTTTCTCGCTTCCGCCCTTTTTGGTCGGGTGTGGTGTGGCTATGCATGCCCGCAAACGGTTTGGACGGACCTTTTTATCGCAGTTGAACATTGGTTCGAAGGCGACCGGAACCAACGTATCCGTCTCGACAAGCAGCCTTGGGACTTCAATAAAGCTTGGCGTAAAGTCGGTAAGCATGCGGTTTGGTTGATGATCTCCCTGGCAACTGGTGGCTGGTTTGTTGCTTATTTCCACGACGCGCCAACCCTTTTTGCGGGCTTTTTCACCTTACAAGCGCCGATGACGGCCTATGTGTTTGCGGGTCTATTGACGGCGACTACCTATGTTTTCGCTGGAACTCTGCGCGAGCAGGTTTGTACCTATATGTGTCCGTGGCCTCGAATTCAGGCGGCAATGCTGGATCAAGAGGCTCTGTCGGTGACCTATCGCTATGATCGCGGTGACCCACGGGGACCCCATAAGAAAAACGATCCCTGGGAAGGCCGCGGTGATTGTATTGATTGCCGGCAGTGTGTCGCGGCGTGCCCAGCTGGCATTGATATTCGCGATGGCCTGCAGATTGAGTGCATCAATTGTGCCTTGTGTATAGATGCTTGCGACGAAATCATGATCAAGATTGATCGGCCTAAAGGCCTGATCGCCTACGACACCATTCAAAACATTGAACGTCGCCAAGCCGGTCAAAAGTCTGGCTATCGCTTCATTCGTGGGCGCACTTTATTCTACGCGGCCTTGTTTGTTGGCATTGGTGGTCTGATGCTGGGCAGCTTGATCCTGCGCAAGACATTAGACGTCAATGTGCAGCGCGACCGGGCCCCTTTGTTTGTGCCGCTCTCCACCGGGCAGGTGCGCAATGCCTATACGGTCAAAGTCCTGAATAAAGCGGATCATAGTCGGGATGTGCGCATCCGCATCAACGGTGTGGAAGGTGGGCAGTTGCAAGCCAATGAGATGCAAGTTGTCGACAACAGCATTGTCTTGACTGCAGGGCCTGATCGCGTCGCCCAAGTCCGCCTGTTTGTCGTGGCAGACCCCGAACGACTTGAGCATCGTTCCGTGCCTGTGATGGTTGAAGTGCAATCACTGAAGGATGGTGAATTGGCCAAAACCAAATCTGTCTTCATTCGTGGGGACCAATCTGAAGAGAGAGAAGATAATGACTGATCTTGCTGCGCCATCTAAGGCCTTTCGCTTAACAGGTTGGCATGTCTTGGCCATGTTTGCTGGCCTGTTTGGCGTGATGTTGGCCGTCAATAGTCTCTTCGTCGTATTGGCGCTGAAGACTTTTTCTGGCGAAACCGACCATGCCTATATCAATGGCTTGAAATTCAATGAGACTTTGGCTGCTAATGCGCGCCAAGCTGAGTTGGGTTGGACCATGACCTTGGGATTAGAACGGCCCACTGGCGGTGGTGCAGTGCTAGAGGCGCGCCTGACAGACCGCAACAATCAGCCGTTACGCGGCGCACGTCTTCAGGGGATGATCGGGCGCACGACTGATGCCAATGAAGACCAATCTCTGAGTTTCACAGAGACAGCGCCGGGCATTTATCGGGCTGTGATCCATCAAATTCGGCCAGGTCGCTGGAAGTTTAGTGCATCCGCTCAGCTTGAGGGCGCGCCTCAATTCTCAACGGAGACAACGCTATCACTACGTTAAACCCCACCACAGAACCCGTTTTGGGTTGTCCTTCTGGGCTAGAGCCACCGGCATCTTCTGTGGCCGCCGCAGACCCACGCGCATTTGTGCAACAAGATCGTGCCTCTGGTTTATCGCTTGAACTCTTGGTCCGTGGTGCGCGCTGTGCTGGATGCTTGGCCAAGATTGAATCCGGTGTGATGGCTCTTACGGGCGTTTCTCACGCGCGCCTCAATCTTACGACTGGCCGCCTCAGCGTTACGTGGCAAGATGATCGGATTGATCCTCGTACCATTGTTCAGCGGGTGATTGATCTGGGATATCAAGCTCAACCGTTCGATCCCAGCAAAGCCCAAGCGGTCATTGATCAGGAGGGGCGTCACCTTCTTATCTGCATGGCGGTGGCCGCATTTGCCGCGATGAATATCATGATGTTCTCTGTGCCGATCTGGTCGGCCCATTTCAATGGAGAGATGGAAGAGGGCACGCGGACGATGTTTCATTGGATCTCGGCCTGTATCGCGCTGCCTACTGCCGCCTATTCCGGCATGCCTTTCTTTAAGAGTGCGTGGAATGCCCTGAAAAAAGGGCGCGCCAATATGGACGTGCCTATCTCCTTAGGCGTTTTATTGGCCTCAAGTTTGTCGGTTGTGGAGACCGTGCGCGGTGGCGAGCATGCCTATTTTGATGCCGTTGCCATGTTGCTCTTTTTCTTGTTGATTGGCCGTTATCTGGATCATGCGTTGCGCCAAAAGGCGCGCCAAGCGGCACGCGACCTCTTGGCGCTACAGGCTGTCACGGCTTCGCGTTTGTCCGCGGATGGCACTGCCATCAGTGTCGCTGTTAGCGAAATCAAGCCCGGGGATCGTCTCGTCATTATGCCAGGTGACCGTATCCCTGTTGATGGCAGCATTCTGGAAGGGGTTTCAGAAGCCGACTTTTCACTTCTGACCGGGGAGACCGCCCCTGTAGCGCTCGGCCAAGGCCAAGCAGTCAGGGCAGGGGCCTTGAATCTATCCGGGCGCTTGGTTTTGCAGGCAAGTGCTCGTAGCGACGACAGTTTTCTGGCCGAGATTGCCCGCTTGGTTGACATGGGTGAGCAGAGTAAAAGCGTTTATGTGCGCTGGGCTGATAAGGCCGCCAAGCTCTATGTGCCAGTTGTTCACGCTGCCGCTTTCTTGACCGCTGTGACATGGCTCTTACTCGGGGCAGAGCCGCGAGTGGCGATTTTGAACGCCTGTGCGGTTCTGATCATTACGTGTCCCTGCGCGCTTGGCCTCGCGGTCCCAGCTGTGCAAGTCGTGGCGTCAGGTCGCTTGTTTAAGCGCGGCATCTTGTTGAAATCGGGCGATGCCTTGGAACGACTGGCAGAGATCGACTTTATTGCTTTTGACAAAACAGGTGTTCTGACACTGGGGCAACCCCAGCTTCGCGCACAGGATGGCGTCTCTGACGAGGTCCTTGCCCAAGCTGCCTTGTTGGCACGTGCGTCACGCCATCCATTAGCCCGCGCAGTCGCACGCGCGGCAGGACCCGGCCCTGCCATTGAAGCAGCGCGCGAAGTTCCCGGCTGTGGCGTAGAAGCCCAACTTGGCGGTCTGAGGGCCCGGTTAGGGCGTGCATCGTGGGTTGGCGTTGAGCACGCCCAATCGGAAGAAACGGAGCTTTATTTTGGTGTGCAGGGGCAAGAGCCCGTGCGCTTCTGTTTCGATGATACCGTACGGTCGGATACGCTTCACACCATTCAATCCCTGAAGGTACGCGGATTCCAACCCATCATCCTATCGGGCGATCGTCAGGGTGCTGTTGCTCGGGTGGCGGAGGCTGCCTCCATTGAAACCTATTTGGGTGAATTGACCCCGTTTGAGAAGGCTGCCTATCTCGATGATCTAAAAGCGCGTGGCCACCGGGTTTTGATGGTAGGTGACGGCCTTAATGATGCCCCCGCACTAGCCAAAGCCTTTGTCTCTATGGCACCGGGCACTGCCGCCGATGCCAGCCAATCGGCGGCCGATCTGGTCTTCCAAGGCGAGCAACTCGGCACCGTACTTGAGGCGATAGATGTGGCGCGCGCAGCCAAAAAGCGCGTTATGGAGAACTTCTGGTTTGCGGCTCTTTACAATTTCGTTGCAGCGCCCATTGCCATGTTCGGGCTGGTAACGCCCTTTATCGCGGCGATTGCCATGTCGTCGTCGTCCATTATCGTCACGCTTAATGCGCTACGCCTCGCATCAAATCGTAACAGGGAGGTATAAGGCTATGGATGGAATGATGTTTTTGATTCCAATTGCCTTGTTTATGGGCCTTGTAGGCCTTCTGGCGTTTTTGTGGAACCTCAAGAATAGGCAATATGATGATCCAAAGGGTGCAGCCATGCGCATCCTCAATAATGATGATTATCCCTTACCCTAAACCCCAATGCCGGAGGCACGCATGAGCGAGTTTGAGATCACGTTGGGGGAGAATGAGCGGGTCGAAGTCGTGCGCTTAATGCCTGACGCACATTGGCTTTGGCTGGCGAATGGTTGGGTCGATTTCAAAGCCACCTGGCGCTATGGCATGCTGATCGGCATGGTGCCGGTCGCGGTGGCATGGGGGATGGCGCTGGTTTTGTGGCAGGCCAATATGCTCGGGTTTCTGCCTGCCGTTTGCGGCGGCTTTGCCTTGGTTGGTCCTATTCTGGCGATTGGCTGTTACGAAATCTCGCGGCTTCGCGCTTTAGGTGAGCCCATTACCTTACAGGCGATTTTGCGTCCGCGTATCGTCTCGCCTGGCCAAGTCGCCATTATCGCCTTCGTCCTAATGCTGATTTTGATGGTTTGGGCACGACTTGCCAGTTTCCTGTTTGCCTTTGCGAGCAGCGCGGGAGAGCCTGCTCGGAATATGGATTTCTTGGATTTTGCGTTGCAAACGCCAGAAGGTCTGATGATGGTAAGCATTGGCACAGTGGTAGGCGCAGCCTTAGCCACCATTGGCTATGTGGTCTCGGTTGTCTCGATACCGCTTGCGGCCAACCGACCCGTTGACGCCATGACGGCCATGCTTGTTTCGGTGATTGCTGTCTCCCGTAATAAGGGTGCTATGGCTTCGTTTGCCTTTAACATCGCGATGCTGGTTGCCTTGTCATTGGCGACAGGGTTTGTCGGTCTTCTGATTGTCTTTCCTTGGCTCGGACATGCAACCTACCATTGCTATCAAGCCATAACCGGAGAAACTGTTCAAAAGGCGACCGGATAGCGTCGCGATTAAGCAAAGACAAAGTCCAAAAGGACTGTCGACCCTGGGGGGATCATGGAAGGCTCACTGCCGCTAATCATCATCCTGAGCTATGCAGCGCTTCTATTTGCCTGTGCGTCTTGGGCTGAAGGGCGGGGTGGGCAGGGCTTGAAGGCGCAATTGCGTCGGCCGACTTATGTGCTTGCTTTAGGTGTTTATTGCACGAGTTGGACCTTTTATGGCGCAGTCGGCAGTGCAGTTGCAGATGGCTGGGCCTATATCCCTATTTATCTTGGACCTATCCTTGTTTTTGTTTTTGGCCGCAAATTTTTAGTGCGCATGGTTGAGGCGGTTAAAGCCGATGGCGCAAATTCAATCTCTGAATTCATTGGCGGCCGATTTGGATCCAGTCGCAGTGTTGCAGCCCTTGTTACGCTTTTGGCCCTATTGGGAGCAATCCCCTATATCGCCCTGCAACTCAAATCATTAAGCAGCACCTATGCCCTGGTATCGGGTGCGCAGAATACGCCTTGGATCCTGATTTCTGCTGCGGGTCTATTGGCAGGCTGGGCCATGCTTTATGGAACCCGTCGTTACGAGGCAGCCGCCCGCAATGATGCGGTTTTGTTTGCCGCAGGCTTTGAGTCGTTTTTTAAGCTTGCGGCGCTTCTCGCGGTGGCCGGTTTCGCTTGTTTCTTGCTGGTGAAGACGCCGCCCGATTTGCTGGCCCGGACACAAGACACCTTAGCAACAACCTTTAGCCCGCGCGCCATCAACGCAGATTTCTGGATCATTACCCTCTTGTCGATGGCAGCAATCATTGCCCTGCCGCGCCAATTCTATTTCATGGTGATTGCGGCCCAATCCAGTCGTGATGTGGAACAAGCCCGTTGGCCCTTTGTCGCCTATATGGTGGCGACACTGATTGTCGTTATTCCTCTTGCAAGTGCGGGGATTGCGCTTTTACCCAGCGCGGCGCGCCCCGATCTCTATGTGTTGCAATTGCCTATGAGTGAAGGCGCGCATCTACTTGCAATGATTGTCTTTTTAGGTGGATTTTCTGCTGCAACCGCCATGGTGCTGGTAGAAACTATTGCCCTTTCCACCATGGTCTCGAATGACTTAGTTGCGCCCGCCCTATTGAGGCGCGCAGGACAGGATGGGCCGCGCAATTTTGGTAAGCTGATGCTGTTGGTCCGCCGCGCTGCCATTGCCGCCATCATGGTATTTGCGCTCTTGTGGGCGCTTGCCATTCCAGACAATCAAAAACTGGCCTCGATTGGTTTGGTGGCCTTTGCGGCCATGGCGCAATTTGTACCTGTCCTGATTTTGGCGGTTTATCGGGGCAATAGAGATGCCGTTGCCGCTCGCTATAGCTTAATCGCTGGCCTGATTGTTTGGTTTTATACCTTGGCCTTGCCGCAACTTCTGGGTCCTCAGGTGCTTGCACACCTGGCGACCAGCCCATTCAATCCCTATCATTTGTTTGGCATCGGCAATTTGAGCCCGATCAGCCATGGCGCGGTGTGGAGCTTAGGACTCAACCTTGCTGTCTATTTGCTTGTGACCGCGCGTCGTGTGCAAACCAGCGCCCTCCCAAGCCTGTTGCGTTCGCCGACGCCTGACTCCTCTCTGCAATCGGCGCGAATGGAAGACTTGAAGGCTTTGGTCGCGCGTTTTGTTGGCCCGAATGTCGCACAGGAGGCATTTGGAAACCTCAAAGATCATGCTGTGGTCAGCCAAGCAAGTGCCCGCAAAGCAGAGCGGCTCATCGCTGGCGTCGTTGGGTTGCCTTCCGCACGGGCTTTGATCGGCTCACGGCTTTTTGGTGCGCGCTTATCTGCCGATGAAGTATCACGACTTCTAGATGAGACGGGTCAAAGCCTGCGCTTCTCGAAAGATCTTCTGGCCGCGACGCTGGAGCATATTGACCCTGGCGTGAGCGTGGTTGATCGCGACCTCAATATTGTTGCATGGAATAGCCGATATCTAGACTTGTTCAATTATCCAGATGGGATGGTTTATGTTGGTGCCCCCGTCGCGAGCCTCATTCGCTTCAATGCGGAGCGAGGCGAATGTGGACCTGGAGAAATCGAAAGCCATGTCGAGCGCCGTCTAACGCATATGCGGCGTGGCCAAGCCCATAGTTTTGAGCGCGTTCGCCCAGATGGCCGCGTAATCAAAACCGTTGGTGGGCCGATGCCTAGCGGTGGCTATGTTATGTGCTTTACCGACATCACCGCAGAGGCCGAAGCCTTGGCTGGACTTAGACGGGCGCGTGCCGAGCTCGAGGCACGGGTGGAAGAACGCACGCAAGACTTGCGCGAGGCCAATCAAGCCTTGGCAACGGCGGATGCTGAAAAGACCCGCTTCCTTGCCGCAGCCAGTCATGATTTGTTGCAACCTATTCACGCGGCACGTCTGTTTTCCTCCGCTTTAGCCAGACAGATCGGCGATGGTGATCAAGACTTGCTCCGCAAATTAGATTTATCGATTCAATCAGCCGATACACTTTTGCGCTCGCTATTGGATATCTCCAAATTGGATGCTGGTGGGGTTGTTGCTTCGATTGAACATATCCAATTAAAGCCGCTTTTGCGCGATTTAGTTGATACGATGATGCCTTTGGCGCAAGAGAAGGGGCTTCAACTGCGGCTTTTCGGACGCGATCGTCAAGTCGCAACTGATCCCAATCTTCTGCGCTCCATTCTGCAGAACTTCTTGTCCAATGCCATTCGCTACACCCAGTCTGGTGGTATCGTTGTCGCGATCCGAGCGCGTGGCGAGGTGATACGTATCGACGTAATAGATACAGGGCCGGGCATTGATCCTGCCGATCACGGGCGGATTTTTCGCGAGTTTGAGCGATTGCCCCATGCCCATGGCGGCGGCATAGGTTTGGGCTTGGCCATTGTTGAGCGGACCGCGCGGGTCTTGGACGCGCAGATCTCGCTCGCGTCTAATGTGGGTCAAGGGAGTCGCTTTAGCGTTGCGCTTGATGCTCTACCTCAAACCTTGCCGAGCCAGACCGCGCCCAATTTGCCCGCAAGGTCTATGGCATCGGCTCCGCCAAAGGGATTAAGAATTTTGGTGGTAGAAGATGATCTTGCCAATCAGGAAGCCATGCGCGCTTTTCTGGATAGTCGCCAGTTTACCTATCATTGCCTCGGTGATGCAAAATCGGCCATGCAGGTTAGACTGCCTTTTGATTGCGCTCTGGTAGATTATGATCTGGGCGGCGACTATTCGGGGCTAGATGTGATCGAAACGCTGCGCGGGCATCACCCATCTGCCCGCTTTGCAATGACGACTGCAGCTGCACCACAAGACTTTATGGAACGCGCTCAATCGATGCAGGTTGAGGTGTTTCGTAAACCGATTGATCCGGCCGCGCTCGATCATTGGCTGGCGCAAACCTCGCCAGTGTCAGACGGGAGACAGTCCGAGGGCTTTGGCAGCCAAAACCGCCTGGGTTCGGTTCTGCACGTCTAGCTTCTTCAGGATCGAGGTCATATGCGCCTTGATGGTCGCTTCGCTGAGACCAAGGTCAAAAGCGATTTGCTTGTTGAGCCGGCCCTGCATCACGCCCAACATCACCTTTAGCTGCGTCGGGGTTAAGCTGGCGATCTGGGCGGCGACTGGGTCTAAGATCGGATCAACCGGGGCGGCGAGGCGCTTTCCAGAGAGAGCATCGGCAATTGCCGCCTCGATCAACGACAGATCGGAATCCTTGCCAATGAAGCCAACCGCGCCAAATCGCAGCGCGTTTTGCGCCGTTCCTGCAGCGGCTTCGCTGGACACGACAAGGATAGGTACGTCTGGCTTCTCGGCATGGAGCAGCGCAACCCCCGAAAAGCCCTCTGCCCCTGGCATTTTCAAATCCAGAAGAATGAGGGCCAAATCGTCGGCGGCTTGGGCCTCCAACAAAGCCGAAGCCAAGGTTGCACTCTCAACTAGCCGTGCATCCTTGGCGACATTGCCTGCCGCCATCGCAAGCGCTTGGCGGAGCAGAGGATGGTCATCAGCGATCAGAATGGTGCGTGTCATGACCGCTACCGCGAGGCGATCAGCGCATCAACAACCGAAGGGTCCGCCAAAGTTGAAGTATCGCCCAAGCTCGACACATCGCCTTCTGCAATCTTGCGCAAGATCCGCCGCATGATTTTGCCGCTTCGGGTCTTGGGTAATCCTGGCGCGAAATGGATGACATCGGGTGTTGCAATGGGGCCGATCTCTTTGCGAACCCATTGGATCAACGCTTTGCGGACCTCATCGCTCTCTGTCGCGTCAGAGTTCAAGGTCACATAGGCATAGATGCCTTGGCCCTTAATGTCGTGCGGGAAGCCAACAACGGCGGCTTCGGCGACACTGGCGTGGGCCACGAGTGCACTTTCAACTTCTGCCGTGCCCATGCGATGACCCGACACATTGATGACATCATCAACCCGACCTGTGATCCAATGATAGCCGTCTTCGTCCCGACGGCAGCCGTCGCCTGTGAAATAATAACCGGGATAGGCAGAGAAATAGGTCTGGAAAAAGCGCTCATGATCACCCCAAACCGTGCGCATTTGGCCAGGCCAGCTGTCGGTGATGCACAAATTGCCTTCTGTTGCGCCTTCAAGAATCTTGCCCTCGCTGTCGAGCAAGACTGTTTTCACGCCAAACATTGGCAATGTGGCAGAACCGGGCTTTAGGGCAATCGCGCCGGGTAATGGCGAAATCATTGCGCCGCCCGTTTCAGTTTGCCACCAGGTGTCGACGATGGGGCATCGGCCTTCGCCGACGACATGATAATACCATTCCCAGGCTTCTGGATTGATCGGCTCGCCGACACTGCCCAAGAGGCGCAAGGACTTGCGCGATGTGGCGGTGACATAGCTATTGCCCTCACGCATCAGCGAGCGCAGGGCCGTTGGCGCACCATAGAAGATATTGACTTCATATTTGTCGACAATGTTCCAAAAACGGCTGAAATCTGGATAATTGGGAACACCTTCAAACATCAGGGTTGTCGCGCCGTTCGCCAACGGGCCATAGACGACATAAGAATGGCCCGTGACCCAGCCTATATCGGCAGCACACCAGAAGACTTCACCATCCTGATAGTTGAAAATATAGGAAAAAGTCATCGAGACCCAAACCAGATAGCCGCCCGTTGTATGCAAGACGCCCTTGGGTTTGCCCGTGCTTCCCGATGTGTACAGGATAAATAGGGGATCCTCAGCGCTCATGGGCTCTGGGGGGCAGTCGTCTGAAACAGCGGCAATGGCCTCATGATACCAATGGTCGCGGCCCTCTTGCATGGTGATGTCATTGCCCACGTGTTGAATGACCAGCACATGTTGGACGGATGTACAGTGCGTAAGGGCTGCATCGACATTGGCTTTAAGTGGCACGGTCTTGCCGCCCCGCATGCCAGCGTCGGCGGTAATGACAATGCTGGAATCACAATCTTGGATCCGTCCTGCCAAAGCTTCGGGCGAGAAACCGCCAAAGACAATGGTATGGATGGCCCCAAGCCGAGTGCAAGCCAACATGGCCATGGCCGCTTCAGGGATCATGGGCAAATAAAGCGTAATCCGATCCCCTTTTTTGACCCCGAGATTTTTCATCGCATTGGCCAGTCGGCACACGCCACGATGCAGGTCGCGATAGGTGATCTTGCGTGATTGAGTTGGTTCATCACCTTCCCAGATAATGGCGACCTGATCTCCACGTTCGGCCAGATGCCGGTCGAGGCAATTTTCAGAGACGTTCAGCACCCCATCTTCAAACCATTTGATGCCGAAATCTGCTTCATTGAAACTTGTATTTTTGACTTTGGTAAAGGGCTTCATCCAGGTGACGCGTTGGGCTTCCTTGGTCCAGAACGCATCAGGATTATCGATCGATGCGGCATAGGCCTCACGATAACCTTGCTCGGTAATGCGTGCTTTTTCAGCCCATTCGGCTGGAACTGGATAAAGAGCTGCCATGATCGTCTCCCTCGTCAACCCAACTGCCTGGGCGATGTTTCGTTTGTTTTTAGAGTCTTTTAGCGCCAACCGCACCCTAGACCAAAGTCTATCGGGACTACGACTAAAGTCTAGCTATCGCCCCGGGCCATGACCTGAGAGGTTAGTCCCAAGGGCCAGCAGTGCAATCGTCTCGGCCTGTCAGAATATCGACCGAGGGAACGACTATGTTACAGATCAAACGGCGTCACCAATTATTGTCTGGGATTGCCTGCTTCGCCTTAGCCGCGACCGGCGCGCATGCCGATACCCCGAAAGAGCAAGAGCTTGAGGCGCGCATCGCAGCCCTAGAGCAGTTGTTTGGGGCCGTGCAGTCTGACCTTGCAGCAACCAAGGCAGAAAATCAAAAATTGCGGGCTGAGGCAGCCCTTGCCCAAGCGCGAACAGCAGAGCTGACGACGTCTGTGGAAGCAATCCGCCGCGCCCCAGCGCCACCAGCAAATCCTGCACCAATCTCTGCCCCCGCAGACGGTTTCAAAGTTGGCGCGACGACCGTGAAGCTTGGCGGATTCTTGAAGACAACCGTTGACTTCACGCGTTGGAATGATGGCGATGTGGCAACGGGCAATTTAGGACGTGACTTTTATCTGCCCCAATCAACCCCGATCGCAGGGCAACGCGAAAGTCTCGACAATGACTTTAACGCCAAACAGACCCGTCTCTGGTTAACCACGGAAACAGCAGTCAATGGCCATGTTTTGAAGGGCTATGTTGAAGGTGATTTCCAGACGTCGCCTGGCACACAAGGCAATGAACGCACAACAAATGGCTATAACTTCGCCTTGCGCCGTGCCTATGTCCAATATGATCGCTTCACCTTTGGCGAGGATTGGACAACTTTCCAGAATGTCGCGACATTGCCAGAGTCCACCGATTACATTGGTCCGACCGAAGGCATTGTCTTCGCCCGCCAAGCCCTGGTTCGTTACTCTTATCCTTTGAGCAAAACCACGACCTTGCATCTGGCGGTCGAGAATCCCGAAACTGCAAGCGCCAACCTGGGCTCGCCGACGTTGATTGAGAATGACGATGATTCCGTGCCGGATTTCATCGTTCGATTGAACCATAGCTTTGCAACAGGCGAGGTTTCAGTGGCTGGGATCGCACGGCGTTTGTCGGTCGATAATGGGGCCATTGGCGATGTGTCATCGGGTTATGGCCTCAGCGTAACCGGCAAAATGACCTTAGATGCCGCCAAGCGCTATGAATGGAAGTTCATGGCAACTTATGGCAGCGGCATTGGTCGCTATGTCGGCCTGAACTTTGCACCTGATGCCGTTTTCGTGCCCGCAACAGGGCAACTCAAAAACGTCGATATTCTGGGCGGCTATTCAGCCATTAAGGTCAATTGGACCCCCAAACTACGCTCCACCCTGACCGGTAGTATCCAGACAGTTGATTATGACAGCGGTCTGGCTTTGGCCAGCTTGGCCAATTTCAACAAGCAAGCGTGGAGTGTCTCGGCCAATCTTTTCTACTCCCCCATCAAGGGCGTGGATTTGGGAGCAGAGTATCGCCACGGCGTGCGTGAAGTCGTGAGTGGTGCGGATGGTTCACTCGATCGGCTCGAGTTCTTGGCAAAATATAGTTTCTAAGCGGAAAAATGGAGGGAGAGAGACATGGCTATAGTAAAACCCATGCCCATAGCTGCCGGAGGCCAAGTGGCCAAATCGGCCAAGGGGCAGAATGAAAAGCTGGTAATCGCGGCATCCTCACTCGGCACGGTGTTCGAGTGGTATGACTTTTATCTCTACGGCCTGCTGGCTACCTATATCTCAGCCCAGTTCTTTTCGGGCGTGAATGAGACAACAGGCTTTATCTTTGCGCTGGGCGCTTTTGCCGCCGGCTTTGCCGTCCGGCCATTTGGTGCCCTCGTGTTTGGTCGCATTGGCGACATGGTAGGCCGGAAGAACACGTTCCTGGTCACGATGGGCCTGATGGGGCTTGCAACCTTTTCTGTTGGGCTTTTGCCTTCTTACGCCACGATTGGCGTTGCCGCCCCGATCATTCTGATTGGTCTTCGCCTGTTACAGGGTCTGGCGATGGGGGGTGAATATGGTGGTGCTGCCACCTATGTCGCCGAACATGCACCTGAGGGCAAGCGCGGCCTTTATACAAGCTGGATTCAAACCACGGCGACTCTGGGCTTATTTGCCGCCCTGTTGATCGTGATTGGGACCCGCACCTTGCTTGGCGAGGAAGTCTTCAAGGCCTGGGGCTGGCGCGTGCCTTTCCTCGTCTCGATGATTTTGCTGGCCGTATCTATGTGGATCCGCATGCAGCTCAACGAGAGCCCTGTGTATCAAAAAATGAAGGACGAGGGAAAAACTTCTAAGGCCCCCTTGACCGAAGCTTTTGCCAAATGGGGTAATTTGAAGTGGGTGGTAATCGTTCTGTTCGGTGCCGTCGCCGGTCAGGCTGTGGTTTGGTACACGGGCCAATTCTACGCTCTCTTCTTCTTAGAGAAGATGCTGAAAGTGGATGGGGCTAGCACCAACGTCCTGATTGCCATCGCCTTGATGATCGGTACACCAGGCTTTGTGTTCTTCGGTTGGTTATCGGATAAGATTGGTCGTAAGCCTATCGTTTTGGTTGGGTGTGCCTTGGCTGCTCTGACCTATTTCCCAACCTTCCACGCGCTGACCAAAGCCGCTAATCCCGCTTTAGCCCAAGCTCAAGCCAGTGCTCCGGTTACGGTTGTGGTCAATGACGCCGATTGCTCGGTTCAATTTGACCCCGTCGGTAAGAATAAGTTCGACACCAAAAGCTGCGATATCGCCAAATCCTTCTTGGCAAAGAGCGGTGTTAGCTATTCCAAGGTCGATGCACCTGCTGGCACCATCGCCGCGATCAAGATTGGCAATGAGACCTTCACGGCGCCAGATCCAGCGGATGTGACGGGCGCTGACAAGAAGGCGGCAATCACGGCCTATCAGGACAATGTGAAGGCTGCTCTGGCCAAGGCGGGCTATCCTTCAAAGGCTGATCCGGCAGCCATGAACAAGCCATTGGTAATCGCCATCCTGGTCTATCTGGTTTTGTTGGTGACAGCCGTTTACGGGCCGATCGCTGCCCTCTTGGTAGAGATTTTCCCAAGCCGGATCCGTTATACCTCTATGTCCTTGCCCTATCATATCGGCAATGGCTGGTTCGGGGGCTTCTTACCTACCACGGCCTTTGCCATGGTCGCGGCAACTGGGGACATTTACTATGGCCTCTGGTACCCAGTCTTGATTGCAGGTTTAACAGCCGTTGTTGGCCTGTTCTTCTTGCCAGAAACCTTCAAGCGTCGCTTGGACGAGTAGAGATTGGGCGAAACTCAAATTGAAAGACCGGCTGCCTCAGGTGGCCGGTCTTTTTCTTTGTGGCAGCGCTTGAAAAGTCTCTCCATCTCGGCTTTGAAAACGCAATGCGCAACACCATTGCCGATTACGATCGCCAAGCCCAATCCTACAGCCTGATCCGACAGCCTGATCGGCGGATTGAGGCAGTGGTCCATCAAGCCCTCGGGCAAGCCCGCAATGTCCTCAATTTGGGCGCAGGCACAGGCTCGTATGAGCCGCTCGACCGGCATGTTGTTGCGATTGAGCCTTCGGCCACCATGCGCAGTCAACGCCCTAAGCATTTAGCCCCGGCGCTTATTGCAACTGCCGAAAACATCCCATTTGATGACGCTAGCTTTGATGCCAGTATGGCCATGCTGACGGTGCATCACTGGCCTGACCTCGAAAGAGGCCTGGGCGAAATGCGTCGGGTTACCCGAGGCCCATGCCTCGTCATGAGTTTTGATCCCGACGCGCCAACTGACTTCTGGATGTTCGACTATGTGCCCGAAATGAGGATTGTCGAACAAAAGCGCTATCCGAAACTCAATCGAATTGAGGCAGGTCTTGGTGGGCGCTGTGAGGTCATGGCACTGCCGGTTGCCTTGGACTGTACCGACCGTTTTCAGGTTGCACTATACGGCCGGCCAGAGGCGTTTCTGGACGAAGCGGTTCGACGGTCACAAAGCGCTTGGAACTTCCTTGGCGAGGGTGTCGAACATCGCTTTGTTGCAGAGCTTGCGGCGGACTTGAAGGCTGGAACATGGGATGCACGTTACGGCCATTTTCGTCGCCAAGCTTTCATCACGTGCCAATTACGACTGGTCGTATCGCATCCTTAAAGCGCGTGGCCGAGCCCTTCGCCAAAACTCTTGAGAGCGGCTTCGGCGATTTCCTCACCCCATTCTTGAACAAAATGCCCACCGTCGGGAATAATCATCGGTTCAGGACAACCGCGAATTAATTGCTGCATGTCCCGCATGATGTCGAGGCCAAAGACAGGGTCTGCGGCACCCCAGGCCATAAAGCTTTGTCCTTGCCAAGCTTCAGCCCAAAAAGTTCGTGCGGCCAGTGAAACATCCACCCCTTCCATGCCAGGGTCGGTCATCACGCGCTTAGGAAATGCTCTCACACCCGCCTTATAGTCGGCGTTGGGGAAGGGGGCATCATAAGCGGCTACTTCGGCTGGCCCAAGATGAGGGGCAGAACGGTGGATAAGGGCCCCGATCGCCAAATCAGGTCGAGCCCCCGCATAGGCCCGCCACGCCATGAAGCCGTCACTGGGTGGGTGGCCAGTCGCCAAAGTGGTATTCATAATGA
>NZ_JADCBK010000029.1 GCF_020253525.1 Aquidulcibacter sp. | reverse complement strand
TAATTTCTATCAAGCTTGGATCGACACTTATGCGGATGAAAACTTTGCCGCGGCTACCGAGCGTATGAAAGCCATTGTGAATGCCGCAGCCGAGGCGGCGGGGCCCCAAGAGCGCGCGCGCATGCTAGCGGCTTTCCTGCGCTGTGCCCAACATGAGTGGCTGTTCTGGGATAGTGCCTACCACCAAAAAGACTGGCCGGTTCGCCCATAACGCGAAGCATGATGCACTTGTGCATCAGTGCGTTCAACTTATTGCGAAAACCGCTCTTCTTGTCAGCTTGGCCGCTTGAAGCGGGCTCAAGTCAGTCCATAAAGGTGGAAAAAGGAAACGCACCCCATGGGCTTAATCGACACCATCAAGCGCGAGGTTACATTTATTTCGGCATTGAGCCGCACCAACGCTTGGTTAAAGGATTTGAGTCCCGACAGCCAAGTTTTATTGCCGGACAATTGGGAAGCGGTTTGCGACCAATTTAATGCCAAGCCTGCCATTATGTTTGAGGGCAAAACCTGGACCTATGGCCAGTTTGACGGTCGGGCAAACCTCTATGCGCATTGGGCAATTTCCATTGGCTTGAAAGCAGGCGACGTGGTGTCGCTTTTCATGCAGAACCGACCTGATTATCTGGCGGCATGGTATGGCCTTACAAAGGTTGGCGTGATTGTCGCTTTGATCAATCATAACCTCCAAGGCCCATCTCTTTTGCATTGCGTCACGATCGCTAAATCCAAAGCAGCGATTGTCGGTGTCGAGCAGGCTGATTTATGGGCGACCATTGATGGTCAGCTAACCGATGTGTCGGTTTGGGCCGCAGGCGGGCTTTTCCCCAACGCCAATGACTTAGATCGCGCCCTGAACGCACAAAGCAACAAGCGGCCATCGCGGGCCTATCGCGAAATGCTGACGGCCAAAGACCCCTGCCTTTATGTCTATACGTCAGGCACCACGGGTAATCCTAAGGCCGCAACCTTGTCGCATTTGCGGACCCAAGGCATGAGCCGGTCCTTCATTGCAGCGACCAAAACAGGACCCGGCGACCGCGTCTATTGTCCACTGCCGCTCTATCATGGAACCGGTGGGATTTGTGGTGTGGGTCTGGTTTTGAATACCGGGGCAACTTTGGTGTTGCGGCGCAAGTTCTCTGCTACCCAATTCTGGGACGATATTGTCGATAATGAGTGCACGGTCTTTGCCTATATCGGTGAATTGTTCCGCTATTTGGTCAGTGTCCCGCCGCATCCGAAAGAGCAGGCCCACAAGTTGAAGTCCTGCTTTGGCAATGGTCTTCGTCCCGACGTTTGGGCGCGCGCCCAAGAGCGCTTCAAAATCCCTCTCATCTGCGAGTTCTATGGCTCAACTGAAGGCAATGTCAGCTTCATCAATGTCGAAGGTAAGTTGGGGGCGGTTGGCCGCATTCCAAGCTATCTCAAGAAGCGCTTCAATGTTGAGTTGGTGCGCTTTGATATTGAAGAGGAAAAGCCGATCCGTAACGCCGATGGTTTGTGCGAGAAATGCGCTTTCGATGAAGTTGGTGAGGCGATTGGCAAGATTGACACAACCAATGTTCGTGCGCGCTTTGATGGCTATGCAAATGACAAAGCGGCATCTGAAAAGAAGCTCCTGCGCGATGTTTTCGAGAAGGGCGATTTATGGTTCCGCACCGGCGACCTTCTGAAGCAAGATAAGTACGGTTATTATTATTTTGTCGATCGGATTGGCGACACTTATCGGTGGAAATCCGAAAATGTCTCAACCAATGAAGTGGGTGAGGCTTTGTGCATGTTCCCTGGCGTGGAACAGGCCAATGTCTATGGCGTCGATGTGCCCCATGCTGATGGCAGAGCAGGCATGGCTGTCATTGTATCGGGCAAACCACTCGATCTCGCGGCTTTGTCCGCCCATGTGCGCGCAGAGCTTCCCAGCTACGCCGTGCCGCTTTTCTTGCGCTTCCAGACAGAGATGGAAGTGACGGGGACCTTCAAATATCGCAAAGTGGATCTTGTCAAAGCAGGGTTTGACCCCGCCAAGATTTCAGACCCGATGGTGTGGATGAATCCGGCAACCCGCCTGTACGAACCACTGACTCCTGAAGTCTATGAAGCGTTTCAGCTAGGCCAAGTCAGATATTGAAGCGGTGAAAAGAAAATATTGACGAATGTTGGGTTAATCTAGGCCCATGTTCGATGTAACGCGTGTTTGTGAAACAGCAGAAGAGCTTGCGTGGTGGGACCCCGATGTCCTGGCTGCCGCCAATATTATGCCTGCAACAGGCCTCGCGACCGATTATCTGAATGTCTTCAATGAAGCCGCCATGCTGCTTGGGCTTTTGAGTGACATGCCTGACATGATCGACGAGCTACGCAATTGGGAGCCTTTGACCTATGAACAGCACTTTGCGCGTTCAGGGTTCCAAGCCAAGGATCTGGCGATCTTGGCCTATCAAAATGCCGACCCGTCAATCAAAGTGCCTTTTGATACATTGAGCCAAGAGACGTGTGACCTGCTGCAAGATGCCATTTTGCAAGCCGAAGACCTGATCCAAGCGGGAAAACCCTTGGATGGCTTTATCGGCGAAACCTCGATGGCGCTGCAAAACGCGATCATGATGCTCGACGGCATGGTGCATGGCGGGGCAGCCGGCGGTGCGCAGGACGACATTGACGCCTTGTTCGATTGAGAAAGCCCTGCCGCGCCGCGCTAGCTGCGGCGGGCGGTATAGCCAACGCGCGGGAAATGAACCACCAACGTTCCAAGACCTGGTACTTCGCGCTCCAAAGCAATCTCACTTGCATCGGAATAAACCAGCTTTCCAGTGACCGGATCGCGGCCATAATCGTCTGGTGAAACCGAGACAAAATCGCCTTCGCGCAAGCCCTGTGGCTCTTGCTCATCGACACCGGTTCGAGCGATTGGGGTGCATTGTCCAGCCAGCGCCACGGCTTCTTGGGAGGACATGGTTGCAACGGTGCCATGGCCGATATCGTCGACCCGCTCAACCCAGTCGCGTGCCGTCTCAAAGGGAGCCATCAGGCTATCATAACCTGGCCGATAGGCGTTGCGCAGGAACCAGAAATTCATATAGGCAGAAATGTCGCCCAAGCCCGGCTTATCGCCAAATAACCAGTCGCCTTTGGAAGCCTCGAGCGCTTCCTCCACCCAAGCCACATGGCCCCGCCACTGGTCGCGCATCATGGGCGAAGCGGCGCGCATTTGCTCGGTATCAAAGGGTCTGCCAGACAATTGCTCGCGATCCCGCTTGAAGGCTTCGGGGACATTAAAGCCCTCCGCGCCAAAAATGATGGGTACGCTGGCTTGGAAAAAGGCCCGGTCTGCCCACATGGCAATCATCCAAGCAAGGCCTGCTTCGCCATTGGGATACAGGGTTGGGCTAGGGTGACGGCGCTCAATCTCGCGCAGGATCAATTGGGTGTCGCAATAGATGTCAGCCCCGATTTGCAAGACCGGCGTGCGGCGATAGCCCCCTGTGAGAGGCGTGAGGTCAGGTTTAGGCATGATGGCTGGAATAGTCACCGACACCCAATTCAACCCTTTTAGGCCCATCACCAGCCGTATTTTTTCCGAAAACGGCGAGGCGTTGAAATGGTGCAAGATCAGACTATCGGCATCGGCCATGAGAACATCCTTAAACAAGCGACTCGCGCATGAGCTTGCTTCCTTTTAACGACCCAAATGCATTCGACCAGTCCTTCACTAAATTGCGACGCGACAAATACAGTCGCCCGCGTTACATCACGCCAACAGCAAAATAAATGCGCTGGCTAAAGCTGGCACGAGGGGGAAATATGTTTGACTTTGAAGCCACAAAATCGGTTGCCGACATTACACGCGTCCAAGCCGCAACCCGTCCCGATGCTATCGCCATCTCCTTTAAAGATCGGACGACGACGTTTAAGCGCTTGGATCTCATCGCCAATCAGATCGCGCATGCACTGATCAATCTGGGTGTGAAGCCAGATGACCGGGTAGCAGTTTATGGAGCAAATTCAGACCATTATATCGCTTTGTTCTTTGGCTGCGTGAAGGCGCGTGCTACCCTCGTGGGCGTAAATGCACGCCTAGCGCCGCCTGAAGTGGCCTATGTGCTCGATGATAGCCAAGCTAAAGTCTTTTTGGTTGGTAGTCATTTTTATGAACTTGCCGAAAAAGCGCTCGAGCATGCCACCAATAAGCCGGTGACACTGGCCATAGATGGTGGTCATGCCACTTGGACCAGCTATCAGGATTGGTATGGAGCCGCGCCGGCCGACGACCCCGGCCTGCCATGCCTGCCTGATGACGATGTCATCCAGCTTTACACCTCTGGTACCACGGGTCTGCCAAAAGGGGTGCAGATCACAAACCAGAATTATATGGCCTTCTTTGAATTTGGCATCGGCGCACAATGGGCCAAATATGAGGCTGGGGAAGCGGTTCTGATTGCCATGCCCATGTTTCATGTTGCCGGGATCAACAGCGCCATTCTCTGTATTGCACAGGGCGCAAGGGCCGTCGTGCTCGAACAGGTCGACCCCGTTGAAATTTTGCGATTGATCGCGGTGGAGAAAATCGCGCACGCCTTTGTTGTGCCCGCGGTGATCAATATTCTCATCCAAGTCAACGCTAAAATGCCAACCGACTTCTCCGCTCTAAAGCGCATGTATTACGGGGCTTCGCCAATTGCGGAAGATTTGCTGCTACAGGCGCAAAAGACTTTTGGCTGCTCCTTCACCCAATTGTATGGCATGACTGAAAGCTTGGGCGCGGGCACCTATTTGCCACCCGAAGCGCATGACCCCGCCCGCGGCAAACTGCGCTCTTGCGGAATTGCTTGGCCCGGGTTTGAGATTGAATGTCGCC
>NZ_JADCBK010000028.1 GCF_020253525.1 Aquidulcibacter sp. | reverse complement strand
TAAATGGGAGGGGGGTGGCGCAGATGATTGACGGTCGCGCTTTGCCCAATCCTCACAGAAATGTGCGCGAGCTCGCCGCTGACACGGCCTCCCCTGCCCCCTAAGGAAGCGGCTCAAAATTTTAAGCAGGCCATGGGCCAAGCTTTGGGGAAAAACCAGTGTTCCGTACCGCCCTTCTCGCGCTGAGTGTATGTGCCTTGCCATTGGCCGTTGCCGCCAATCCAGCCCAACCTGCAAGCGCCACGCAAGCCTTTACCAATCCGTTCTTTGAAGCCAAGACAACGAAATTTGGCGCGCCAGCCTTTGACCGCATTCGCCCAGAGCATTTCCGGCCGGCTTTCTATGAAGGCATGCGTCAACATCGGGTTGAGATTGAGGCCATTGCGAATGCCAAGGCTGCGCCCACGTTCGACAACACCATCCTTGCCATGGAAAAGGCGGGCCTCTTGCTCGATGATGTCTCGGCCGTCTTTTCCAACATGACATCGGCCAATTCCAATGCCGATATTCGCGCGATCCAGCGCGAAATGGGGCCGGTTCTAGCCGCCCATTCAGACTCAATCCGCCTCAACCCGAAACTGTTTGCCCGCGTGCAAGCCGTGTATGACAAGCGGGCGAGCTTGCGTAGCCCTGAACAACGCCGCTTGGTCGAGCGCGTCTATCAAGGCTTTGTCCGCTCGGGTGCCAAGCTGAACCCAGCGCAAAAGGCTCGCGTCTCAGAGATCAACCAGCGCCTCTCGACCTTGAGCACCGATTTCAGCCAGAGAGTCCTGGCCGACACCAATCAATTCGCGCTTGTTCTGGAGACCGAGGCAGATCGCGCGGGTCTGCCGCAATTCTTCCTCGATGCCGCTTTGGAGGCGGGTCGCGCCCGCGGCATGCCCGGCAAACATGTTGTGACGTTGAGCCGCTCAAGCGTGGAGCCTTTCCTAGAGCTCTCAACCAACCGGGCGATGCGGGAAAAGGCGTGGCGCGGGTGGGTGCTGCGTGGCGACAATAATGATGCTGAAGATACAAAAGCCATCACGAGCGAGATCGTCACCCTACGGCAGGAGCGCGCCGCCATTTTAGGCTATGAACACCATGCCGCCTTCACCTTAGCCGATACAATGGCCAAGACCCCCGCCAATGTTAGCGCCTTGCTGAATGGCGTGTGGGAGCCTGCCAAGGCAGCCGTGACACGCGATGCCGCCGAATATCTGGCTCTGGCGAAGTCTCAAGGCTTTGAAGGCGACAAGCTGGAACCGTGGGATTGGCGCTTCTATGCCGAGCAAAAACGCCGGGCAAAGTACAATCTGAACGAAGATGAAGTGAAGCCTTACTTCTCGCTTGAGGCCATGCTGGACGCGCAATTCTGGGTGGCGAACCAATTGTTTGGCCTGACTTTCAAGGAAGTTACCGGCAAAGTTCCGGTTTATCATCCAGACGTACGGGTCTGGGAGGTTATGGAAGCCGATGGCCGCCATATCGGCCTGTTCTATGGCGACTTCTTCTCCCGCGAGAGCAAGCAAGGTGGGGCTTGGATGTCCAGCTATCAGGGCCAAGACCGGGTGAATGGCAATCTAAAGCCCATGGTGGTCAATGTCCTTAATTACACCAAGGCCCCAGAAGGTAAGCCAACGCTTCTCTCTTATAATGATGCAGAGACCTTGTTCCACGAGTTTGGCCACGGCTTGCACGGCCTTTTGTCCAATGTCGCCTATCCAAGCCTCGCAGGGACGGCTGTTTCACGCGACTTTGTAGAATTCCCAGCCCAGATTTACGAACACTGGCTGGGCCAACGCCAAGTGCTGGAGCGCTTTGCCCGTCACAGCGACACGGGCGCGGCTATGCCGAAAGAGCTGTTGGACAAGGTGATGGCCGCGCGCAACCATGACCAAGGCTTTGCCACCGTTGAGTTCTTAGCCTCAGCTCTGGTTGATATGGATGTGCACAGCCAACCCAATTTGCCCAAGGGCTTTGACATGGGGGCTTTTGAAAAAGAAAGCCTCGCCAAAATTGGTATGCCGCGTGAAATCGTGATGCGCCACCGGCCAACCCACTTCGGCCATATCTTCTCGGGCGGCTATTCGGCGGGCTATTACTCCTACATGTGGTCGGAGGTCCTTGACGCGGATGGCTTCCGCGCCTTCACCGAGACGGGCGATATTTTCAACAAAGACGTCGCCAAGCGCTTGCGTAACTTTGTCTATGCCGGCGGCAATTCGCGCGACCCAGCTGAGGCTTACCGCAAATTCCGCGGTCGCGATCCCGACCCGAAAGCCCTGTTGGAAATGCGCGGCTTGGCCGACGGCACCAGCAATAACTAGGCTGCGGCAGCGCGGCCTTGCTCCACGCTTTGCGTGTGGCCGATGATCAGATCGGCCATGTGCGTGGTTTTTGACGGTGGGAGGTCATGGGCCATTTGGTCGATAATCTCCAACCGCGCGCCTTTTATGCGGCGAGCCGTATCGACCCCGCACGCCATTGGCACCAATTCATCCTGTTTGCCATGAATAACCAGCGTGGGCGCTGTGACCTTTGCCAACTGCGCCGCCCGGTCTCGATCGGCCAAAATGGCAATGAGCTGTCGAAGTGTGCCCTTGGGATCATAGGCCCGATCATAAGCAGCCGCCGCGTGTTTCTCAAAGGCGTCTGGTGCGCGGGCGGGATCAGGGTAGGAGATCAATTCCAGCGTCCGCCGACCGATCTCAATCGCTTCGTCACGACTAGGTGTCGTGCTGCGGCGAGCGGTTAAGCGCTGGCGGAGCTTGGCTGGAGCCCCGGGTAAGCCGCGCGCGCCACTGGTTGACATCACCGAAATCAAGCTGCGCACCCGACTTGGGTAATGGATGGCCATAGTCTGTGCGATCATCCCGCCCATCGAGACTCCGACGACATGGGCCGCATCAATCTTCAAATGATCCAATAGCGCCACCGCGTCCGCAGCCATATCCTTGAGATGATAGGCCGTCTTAAAGCCAATCCCGAAGATAAGGCCCGCGATTGCCCGCACCGGGCTTGCCACTTGGACACCGTGAAAATGCGTGGACAGGCCCACATCGCGATTATCAAACAGAATGACCCGGTGCCCCGCCGCCACCAGCTGCGCCATGAAGTCTTCCGGCCAAGCGATCAACTGCCGCCCCAACCCCATGACCAACAATAAGGGCACACCCGAAGCCTCACCCCGCTCCTCATAATAAAGCTCAATGCCATTGGCTTGGATGGTCGGCATGCACATGTCCCCCGATGCAGGCGTGGTGAAGAGATCGAAAAGCCCAAACAAAAACGGCCCCGAGCTACCTCAGGGCCGTTTCCAATCTGTGTCAACCAAGTGAAGGTTTAAGCAGCCAAGGCTGCCTTCGCCTTTTCAACCACGGCGGCGAAGGCGGCGGGTTCGCGAATTGCGATGTCGCTCAACACTTTGCGGTCGACTTGGATGCCTGCCTTCAGCAAGCCGTTGATGAAGACCGAATAGGTCATGTCATGCTGACGGGCTGCTGCGTTGATGCGCTGGATCCACAAAGCGCGGAAGTTGCGCTTCTTGGCCTTGCGGTCGCGGTATGCATATTGGCCAGAGCGCCATACAGCGGCGGTGGCGGTGCGGATGGTGTTCTTCCGGCGGCCTTGGAAGCCTTTAGCGGCTGCCAGGATGTTCTTCCGACGGGCGCGGGTTTGTTGCCCTGCTTTAATACGTGCCATTGTCTATATCCTTACAGCCCGTAGGGCGTCCAAAGTTTCACGCGAATTGCATCGCCAGTCGCGAGCACCGACGTTCCACGGTTTTGACGGATATATTTGGATTTGTGCGACATCAAACGGTGACGCTTACCCACGACGCCATGCATAACTTTGCCGGTAGCCGTGATCTTGAAGCGCTTTTTGACGCCACTCTTAGTCTTCAGTTTCGGCATTTCGCTCTCCTGTGCTTAGATGCACGGACTTGTTTTCAAAGAGAATTCAAGTCAGCTAAAATAACCGCCACGGCATGCCGTTTCGCCGGACGATCAGACGGGAGGCGCGATCTAATCCAAGAGCACGCAAAAAACAAGGCACGGGACTGAGTCTTAGCCCACCTGCCCCACCCGAAAACACGGCCTTCTGCAATCATATAAAGACATGTTTATATCTTTCCTTGCCTTTTGAGGCAGCCTCAGTTAGAAGCCGCTCATCAAGGCCCTGTGCGCGAAGGTCGCTGGCGCAGGCATCGACTCTTCGAGGACTTTTCATGACTGACTATATCGTGGCCGACATCGGCTTGGCTGACTGGGGCCGCAAGGAATTGGCTATTGCTGAAACCGAAATGCCCGGCCTGATGGCAACGCGTGCTGAATTTGGCCCCGCCCAAGTTTTGAAAGGCGCCCGCATCGCTGGCTGCTTGCACATGACGATCCAAACCGGCGTTTTGATTGAAACCTTAACCGCTTTGGGCGCTGACGTCCGTTGGGCTTCGTGCAATATCTATTCGACCCAGGACCAAGCTGCGGCTGCCATTGCTGCGGCTGGCGTGCCAGTATTCGCCATCAAAGGCGAAACGCTTTTGCAATATTGGGAATATGTCCACAAAATCTTTGAATGGTCCGATGGTGGCTATCCAAATCTGATCTTGGACGATGGTGGCGATGCAACCCTGTTGTGCGTCTTGGGCCCAAAAGCTGAAAAAGACCCCAGCATCTTGAACAACCCACAAAACGAAGAAGAAGAAGCGCTCTACACCGTGATGAAGCGCTATTTGGTTGAGAAGCCAGGCTTCTATTCGGCGATCCGTGACGCCATCAAGGGCGTGTCGGAAGAAACCACCACCGGTGTGCACCGTCTGTATCAAATGGCTGAGCGTGGCGAATTGCCATTCCCAGGCATCAATGTGAACGACAGCGTGACCAAGTCGAAGTTCGACAACCTCTATGGCTGTAAGGAATCGCTGGTCGATGGGATCCGTCGCGGTACCGACGTCATGATGGCCGGTAAGGTTGCCATGGTTGCTGGCTTTGGCGACGTGGGCAAAGGCTCTGCCGCTTCGCTCCGCAACGCAGGTTGCCGTGTGATGATTTCCGAAATCGACCCCATCTGCGCGCTACAAGCCGCGATGGAAGGCTATGAAGTTGTCACCATGGAAGATGCCGCACCACGTGCCGACATTTTCGTCACCGCAACTGGTAACCTCGACGTTTTGACACTCGACCACATGCGAGCCATGAAAGATCGTGCCATCGTGTGCAATATCGGCCACTTCGACAGCGAAATCCAAGTTGCCGCTTTGCGTAACTACAAGTGGCACAATGTGAAGCCGCAGGTCGACGAAGTCGAATTCCCAGACGGCAAGCGCATCATCGTCCTGTCAGAAGGCCGCTTGGTCAATCTGGGCAATGGCACGGGTCACCCAAGCTTCGTGATGTCGGCATCCTTCACCAACCAAACCTTGGCTCAGATCGAGTTGCATACCAACCGCGATAAGTATGAGAACAAAGTCTATGTGTTGCCAAAGCACCTCGACGAAAAGGTTGCCATGTTGCACTTAGAAAAAGTTGGTGCCAAACTGACGAAATTGACCAAAGTCCAATCGGACTATATCAGCGTTCCACAATCTGGCCCCTTCAAGCCAGACACCTATCGCTATTGATCCTGTGCCCGGGCAAGGGCTCGGCACAGATCGTGGGGCAATCGGGGGATTGCAAGGCGGCGGCGCAGATTACTGTGCCGCCGTTTTCTTATCTGAAATTTGCCTACCAAGTCATTTTGACCGGCGGTGGACCCTTGTAATTGGGGTCAGTCGCCGACGGAGGTGGTGGCACGATGGTGCTGGGTGTGGCGACAGGCACCGCTGCTGGGGGTTGGCTTGCCTGCACTTCAGCCCGGATGGCGGCCAAGGCGCTTACCGAGGCATAGCCATCGGCAATCTTCCCACGGCTCTTCTGATAGGCCTGTAATGCTGCCCGCGTCCGTGGGCCTGCTTGGCCATCGGGTGCACCGACATCAAAGCCCAATCCGTTCAATAGGGTTTGCAATTCGGTTGCCCCGGCCCGCCCCACGGGTGGGTCATCAGTCGGCCAGCGGCTTGGCATACGGCCACGTCCGGCAATCTGATCTGCCAGAAGTGCAACCGAAAGGGCATAAGCGTCTGCCGCATTATAAGCGCGAATTGCTCCGTAATTGACACCAACGAGGAAAGCCGTTCCACGAGCACCGGCAGGTGCCAAGAGGCGGACTTGCCAATTCTCGTCATCTAAAGGTGCTGTCTGGCCTTCCGGCAATGTTGCGGCAACCGGATTGATGCCTAGGGCCGTCCAAAACGAAAGTGGGCGCAAGACGCCGTCTGCCAAGCTCCAATCAAAGCCTTCTGGAACGCTGGCTTCAGTACCCCAACGTTCACCTGCTTTCCAGCCAGCACGGGCCAGATAGTTTTGTGTGGAAGCCAAGGCGTCAATCGGGTTGGACCAGATATCGCGCTTACCATCGCCATCGCCATCAATCGCGCGGCTTAGAAACGAACTTGGCATGAATTGGGTGTGGCCCATGGCCCCCGCCCACGAGCCGACCAGATCACTGCGACTAGCTTCGCCGCGCTCCAAAATGTCAAATACCGCCAACAATTCCGCTTCACCCAAAGCGGTACGTCGCCCCGTATAGGCCAATGTCGCTAGTGAGCGGACGACATCGGATGAGCCTTTATTGCCGCCAAAGCTGCTTTCGACGCCCCAAATGGCAATCGCAAATTCAACTGGCACGCCGGTGCGTTCCGTAATGGATGCCAACGCATCTCGTCTTGCTGCAAAAGCCGCGCGCCCCTGCTCAATTCGGTTCTGTGACACCGCCCCTGCCATATAGGTCCAGATCGGGCGGACAAACTCAGGCTGGCTTTCGTTCAGCCGCTTCACATCTCCATTGGGGGATAGATCCGCCAAAGTCGCGTCAACAATGGCTGGCTGCTTCTTACTCACCAAGACAGCGCGGGTCGCAAAGTCTGTACGCCACGCGTCAAACTCAGCGGAACCAGACGAGGTAAAGGGCGGCGGCACATAGGCTAGTGGCTCTTGCGCGCCAGCCAAGGTCGAGGTTGCAACAGCCAAAGCTGCCAAGCAAAGGGTTCGGGCCATCATGCGTCCACTCTAGGATGCTGCGGGTGAAGCCGCAATGAACAAGATGCGCGAAAACCCAAGCCTTGCCCAGACACTGCCTTGATCTCCTGCACCGTAAAGCGGATAACAATTTAGTGATCAATAAACTGGGACCTATGTGACCGATATTCCAAGCCAACCCGCGACGACGCCACCGGCAGCCCGGCCAGGTGCCATGATTTTTATCTTGGCGACTGTTGTGCTCGATATGCTGTCAATCGGCCTGATTGTTCCAATTATGCCGCGGCTGGTTGAGACCTATTTCACAGACGTCACGACAGCCGCACACGCCTTTGGCTGGTCGATGACAATGTGGGCCACGCTTCAGTTCTTCATGTCGCCCATTCTTGGAGCTTTGTCAGACCAGTATGGGCGCAGACCTATTATTCTTCTCTCCTGTGTCGGCTTGGGTGTGTCCTATTTTGCCACCGCCCATGCGCCGACCTTTTTGGCATTCTTGGCCGCGCGTGTGATTTCGGGGGCCACAGCCGGCAATATTTCTGCCGCCAATGCCTATGTCGCCGATGTTACGCCGCCTTCAGGGCGTGCTAAAGCATTCGGTATGTTGGGTGCAGCCTTTGGGGTTGGGTTTACCTTTGGGCCGGCAATGGGGGGCCTATTGGGGGCAATTGATGTGCGCTTGCCTCTCTACGTTGCTGGCGGACTCTGCTTCCTCAACGCCGCTTATGGCTATTTCGTGCTGCCTGAATCGCACAAGCTGGAGAACCGCAGCCCGTTTAGATGGCGCAAAGCCAATCCAATCGGGGCCTTAGCCGTATTCAAGGGTCAGCCGATGCTTTACGCGCTGATCCCAGTCTATGGCCTATTTGCTTTGGCGCAGAATGTTTTTCCTTCCACCTTTGTCCTCTATGCCGAGCATCGTTATCATTTCAGCACCGTCCAAACTGGAGCCACGATGGCGGCCTCATCAACTTTGATGATCTTGGCCCAACTCTTTATCGTTCAACGCGTCGTTGGGCGTTTGGGTGAGCGGCGCTCTCTCATGGTCGCACTCCTGTTTGGGATGAGCGGCTTTGCCCTTTACGGCCTTGCACCCACACCGATTTTGTTCTGGTGCTCGATGCCGGTCATGACATTGTGGGCACTTTTCAACCCATCCGTCCAAAGTCTGATGACACAACGAGTGTCCTCCAGTGCTCAGGGACAGTTACAAGGCGGCCTTGCATCACTCATGTCGATGATGGGGATTTTTGCGCCAACTCTTTACACCAGCTTGTTTGCCCTTGGCATCGCCAAACAATTGCCGGGTGGTTTAGACTTACCCGGTGCCCCGTTCCTGACCGCATCCTTCTTTCTCGGCACCGCCCTATTAATTGCAGTTTTTGCCGTTCGCCGTAGCCCCGGTAGCGGTAAACCGCAGTGAATGTGCGCGGCAACCTCACATCAAGGTGACTACCCTTGCGGCATCATGCCAAAGAAGTGTCATAGACACGTCATGGGCCTTCAGTAGCAAGGCGGGTGGGCGGGCCTCCTTAGCCCGGCATGGGAGAGCGTGATGGGAAAATGGAAGTTAATGGCATGTAGCCTCTTAGCCATGCTGAGTTTAGCACCCCCTGCCCTAGCCCACCCTAATCACGGCGCTCCACCTAGCCTAGCGCCTTGGCAACAAGCCTCTGCTTGGCCAGACCGCATCATCACAACGTTTGAGACCGACCCCACGACCAGTTTTGCCATTACGTGGCGGACGGATGCCAGCGTCACCCAGGCGGTTGCTGAAATCGTGCGCGCAACACCTGACGCCCGCTTTGATTTGGGTGCCATAAGGAAGACCGCTGATTCTGAGCCGCTTGACCTGGAGACCATCAAAACAGCCGGCCAAGAACTGAAGATGACGTGGAATGCGGGCCTTACACCCGTTACTTATCATTCGATCAATTTTGAGGGTCTCGAGCCTGACACACTTTACGCCTATCGCGTTGGCGGCGGTGAAGGCAAATGGAGTGAGTGGTTCCATATCCGCACAGCACCCAAAGAGGGCCCAATCAAGTTTCTCTATGTCGGCGATGCGCAGAATGGCATTTTGTCTCATTGGTCGCGCCTGATCCGTGCTGGGTATCAAAAAATGCCGGACGCGCGTTTCATCATCCACGCGGGCGACTTGGTCAATCGCGGCTCGCGCGACCTTGAATGGGCTGAATGGTTCAAGGCCGTTGGCTTCATCCATGGCATGATCCCGGCCATTCCAGTTTCTGGCAACCATGAGTATGACAGCTTTGGCGTCGGACCCGCACAGCGCAGACTTTTGTCTGCTATGTGGCGACCGCAATTTCGATTGAGCTCCATCGAGAGCCTGCCTGCTACTTTGCGCGAGACGGTCTACAAGGTGGCTTATGGACCAAACTTAGATATATTCGTGCTGGACACCACCTCTGAAGACTTAGCCGCCCAAGCCGCGTGGCTTGATGCGGCCCTAGCCCAATCAAAGGCTAAATGGCGGATTGTCACCATGCATCATCCGATCTTTTCGTCTGGCCAGGGACGCGACAATCTCTCGCGGCGAAATCTTCTTTTGCCAGTTTTCAGCAAACACAAAGTCGACCTCATTTTGCAGGGCCATGATCATACCTATGCGCGCGGCACGATTGCGGACACCGACCCCCAAAGGCCAGAGCGCATATCCGTTGGAGGCGCAGAAGATGTCGCGATGATGTTTGTGAATTCAGTATCCGGGCCCAAGCAATATAGGTTTAAGTCATCCAGATGGGATGAATATGCCCCGTCTGGGGTTCGGTTGGATCGATTTGGTGAAGGTACTCAGTTTTTCCAAACCATTGAAATCAATGGCGGGCAGCTTCAATACCGCGCCTATGCGGCCACTGGCGAGCTCTATGACAGCTTTGATATGAGCAAGGACCTCACAGGCCGAAAGCAAGTGACAAAAGGCCCAGTGGCGACCCTGGAGCAGCGCACCTATGGCCCCAATTTTCCCTATCGCGACTTTAGGGATCCGGAGTGACGCATCGCGCAAACCGGCTTGGTCTATAGGCCGATGCGAACGACCTGAATGATCAAAGTCCACGCGACAAGCGAGAAAACGACCGCAATGGCAAAGCCGATAGGGCGCAAATCCCTCATGGAGTCGTCATCTTCATGGATTTGCGCCGCAAATTCCATTTCCAGTCGCTCCTGGATAGATTGCACGGGCGAAGGAACATGACCGGGATCTCGCGAAAAGCGTGCAGAATTTTCAGCCGTTACAAGAACCGCATCCTGCACCTGTGTATCCACATGAGTATGGACTGATTCCAAGTCAATTGCTTGAGCCTCTGACGCGTCGCGCAGACCCTTTTGTTTTGCTGTGGCCATGCCCAACCTCTCCCCTAGCCAAGCACCTATAACCCGCGCGTATTTCTGTGCACTTAAGCCAATTAGATAAATTTGAGAGATTCATGAATAACAGGTCAAATCAATGTCTAGTTACCTAGGAAGCCATGACGCTGAGGATACATAGACGACATAATTTCTAGGTAAAAATCTGGCATTGAAATTGCTATCGAAAGGATAGGCGTCACTTTTCAGGACATTGTGGCAGCCATAAAACGCATCGGATGTACTCTTTATTGGCAAATGCCTTTGTGGATACCCGATTTCGACAAAGGTAGAGTAAATGCGCGTCACGATGATTGGTTCAGGCTATGTAGGCCTAGTTTCCGGCGCATGCTTTGCCGACTTTGGGCATGATGTGACCTGCGTCGACAAAGACGCAAGAAAGATTAGTCAGCTGAACCAAGGCGTAATGCCAATTTATGAACCGGGATTGGATCACTTGGTTGCGCGTAATGTCGAGGCGGGTCGACTGCGGTTTACGACGGACGCTGCGCAAGCGATTGCGGCTTCTGATGCTGTTTTCATTGGCGTTGGCACGCCAGCGAGAAGCTCGGATGGTCATGCAGACCTCTCCTATGTCTATGCGGCAGCCGAAGAAATTGCAGACCTAATCGAAGGCTTCACGGTGATTGTCACCAAGTCGACAGTGCCTGTCGGAACCGGGGATGAAGTCGAGGCCATCATTCGGGCTCGCCGTCCCGATGCGCAATTTGCCGTGGTCTCAAACCCAGAGTTTCTGCGCGAAGGCGCAGCCATCCGCGACTTCCAAGAGCCCGATCGCGTTGTCATTGGCGGCGCGGATGAGCCACGCGCTCGCCAGATCATGCAGGACCTCTATCGTCCCCTGATGGAACAAGAGACGCCTATTTTGTTCACATCTCGCCGGACGTCTGAGCTAACCAAATATGCTGCCAACGCCTTCCTTGCGATGAAGATCACCTTCATCAATGAGATTGCGAACCTTTGTGAAAACGTTGATGCCGACGTGCAGGAAGTATCACTCGGGATTGGGCTGGATGAGCGGATCGGAAAGCGCTTCTTGCAAGCAGGTCCAGGTTATGGCGGCTCTTGCTTCCCAAAGGATACGCTGGCTCTCGTGAAGACCGCGCGCGAAGCTGGTGCCCCCGTTGAACTGATTGAAACGACGGTCCGGATCAATGACGCCCGCAAACAGGCCATGGCGCAGAAAGTTGTCCACGCCATGGGCGGTGACGTGCAAGGCAAAACCATTGCTGTCTTAGGCCTGACATTTAAACCAAATACCGACGACATGCGCGATGCACCTTCGCTGGAGATCATACCGGCTCTGCAAGCTGAAGGTGCGCGCATTCGCGCCTTTGACCCAGAAGGCATGCAGGAGGCGCGTCGCCACTTCCGTGACATTGACTATGCCGACAGCACGCCTGAGGCCATTCAAGGTGCGGACGCCCTGGTCATTCTGACTGAATGGGACGCATTTAAATCGATTGAACTTGCGAAGTTAAAAACCATGCTTTCTGTCCCAATTGTAGTCGACTTGAGGAACATGTTCAGCATTTCTGAAATGGAGCGCTATGGAATTCGTTATTTTGGTGTAGGAAGACCACAAAATTTCAGCCGGACTTCAGACGTTAAGGAACTTCAAGATGTATCATTCTAATAAACGCGTTTTGGTCACGGGTGGGGCCGGTTTTTTGGGGTCGCATTTGTGCGAGCGTCTTTTGGAAGGCGGCGCTGAAGTCATTTGTGTGGATAATTTCTTCACCGGCACCCGACGCAATGTTGAGCATCTGATCGGCCATAAGCGCTTTGAGCTGATGCGTCATGACGTGTGCTTCCCGTTGTTTGTTGAGGTGGATGAGATTTATAATCTCGCCTGTCCAGCTTCGCCGATCCATTACCAGCATGACCCTGTTCAGACGACGAAGACCAGCGTTCATGGGGCCATCAATATGCTGGGCTTGGCCAAACGGGTGCGCGCGAAGATTTTTCAGGCCTCGACCTCGGAAGTCTATGGCGACCCAAGTGTTCACCCGCAGCCAGAAGAATATTGGGGGAATGTGAACCCAATTGGCCCGCGCTCTTGCTATGATGAAGGCAAGCGTTGTGCGGAGACTTTGTTCTTCGATTATAATCGGCAGCACAAAGTGCGCATCAAGGTTGCGCGCATTTTTAATACATACGGCCCCCGCATGCATCCCAATGATGGACGGGTGGTGTCAAACTTCATCGTTCAGGCCCTGCAGAACCAAGATATCTCGGTTTATGGTGCGGGCGAACAAACCCGTTCCTTCTGCTATGTCGATGATCTGGTCTCAGGCTTTATGAAGCTCATGGCAACCGGTGACGACGTCATTGGGCCAATCAATCTGGGCAATCCAGGCGAGTTCACCATTCGCCAATTGGCTGAACTGGTGATCGAGTTGACCGGCTCTCGCTCACGCATTGTGGAATTTCCTCTACCCCAAGACGACCCCAAGCAGCGCCGCCCCGTCATCGACAAGGCCAAAGCCCAACTCGGCTGGGAACCAAAAGTCCACCTGCGCGAAGGCTTAAGCAAAACAATCGCCTATTTCGACCAATTGCTCAAAGAAAATGATCGCAACCCTGCCGTGGCAGCCTCCTAGAAGCATTTGGTCCGAAAAGCCGTCTGGATCTGCCGCTTCGTCCTCAAAAGACGCGGCGTCGGCTCTAAACCAAACTTAAATGGTCCACGCTGCATGCCTCAAACCCAGCAGCGACGCGATCAACAAGACAACATGTGAGTATAGACTATGTCAGTGCGAAAACGAGCTCTTATCACCGGTATTACGGGCCAAGACGGCGCCTATTTGGCCGAATTATTGTTGGGCAAAGGCTATGAAGTCCATGGCCTGAAGCGGCGCTCGTCGTCCTTTAATACCGCTCGGATCGATCAAATCTACCAAGATCCCCATGAGGAAGATGTCCGCCTGAAGCTGCATTATGGCGACATGACAGATTCAACCAATCTGATCCGCATTGTGCAAGAAGTGCAGCCAGACGAAATCTATAATTTGGCCGCACAAAGCCACGTGCAAGTGAGCTTTGAAACGCCCGAATACACAGCCAATGCTGATGCAGTAGGCACATTGCGCCTGCTCGAAGCCATCCGCATCTTGGGGATGGAAAGAGCTACGCGCTTCTACCAAGCCTCGACGTCTGAACTCTATGGCCTTGTGCAGGCTGTCCCGCAAAGCGAGACGACCCCCTTCTATCCACGTTCACCCTACGGGGTGGCCAAGCTTTACGCCTATTGGATCACCGTCAATTACCGGGAAGCCTACGGTATTCACGCATCCAATGGCATTTTGTTTAACCACGAGAGCCCACTGCGTGGCGAAACCTTTGTTACACGCAAAATCACACGCGCCGTAGCGGCCATCGCCCAAGGTCTACAAGATAAGCTGTATCTAGGTAATCTGGATGCAGAGCGCGACTGGGGTCATGCGCGCGACTATGTCGAAGGCATGTGGCGGATCGTCCAGCATGAGGTTGGAGATGACTTTGTTTTGGCAACTGGCGAAAAGCGCTCGGTACGCGAGTTTGTCAATTTGGCCTTCAAAGAAGTTGGGATTGAAGTTTCTTGGGAAGGTAACGGGCTTGATGAAATTGGTCGCGACCTGAAGACTGGCAAAACCTTAGTTGCTGTCGACCCACGCTACTTCCGTCCAACTGAGGTCGACTTGCTTCTGGGCGATGCGGCCAAGGCAAAGCGTCTGCTTGGCTGGACCCCTCAAACCAGCTTTGCACAAATGGTGACAGAAATGGTGAAGAGCGATTTCGACTTGGTTGCGCGTGAAGCCTCGCATCGCCGTCTCGATGAGGATTTCGGGGCTGTCGTCCGCTAAGACCTAGGGGCGCATATCGTGGCCCTTTGCTCTTCTAATTTTGTGATCTGGTGTGGGTGGAGATCAATACCATGTTGATTTCAGTAATCATGGTGACCTGGAATTCTGGGGCCACAGTGCGTCACACCTTGGATAGCTTCTTTTCCCAAACCTATGGTCCAAAAGAGCTCGTTGTTGTTGATGGCGGATCGCGCGACGATACGATGGAGATCGTAAAGTCCTATCCACAGGCCAATATTACCTGGATCTCAGAGCCCGATAATGGCATGTACGACGCCTTAAACAAGGGGCTGAAGCTGGCTTCGGGTGATGCGATTGGGGTCCTCAACTCGGATGACACCTATCATCGGCCGACAAGTCTTGAGGCGATTGGCCGTGGCTTAATGAAGGCTGATACGGTCCACGGCCATCTGAACTTTGTAACAGACCATGAGACGAAAACAATCTCAAGAGTCTGGCGGGGGCAGGCCCGCCCACGCCATGGCTTTAAGGCGGGCTGGATGCCGGGGCACCCGACATTTTATGCTAAACGGCATGTTGTTGAGTCAGTCGGGCCTTTTGACTTGGCACTCGAGACATCATCAGACTATGACTGGATGTTAAGGGCGCTTGAAGTGCATGGATTTAGTTCACATCTGATTGATGAGGTACTCATCGATATGCAACAAGGTGGACGTAGCACGTCTGGTCTTGCCTCGTACTTACATCATAACTTTGAGGCCTTACGCGCTCGCCAAAAGTGGCTAAAGGCTGGATTGATCGACTATGCTCTGTTTGCTAAGCCCTTGCGCAAAGTTGGACAATTCCTCACTGTAAAGCCTTAAAATAAGTCAGAAACATTCCTAAATGCCTGAGAGCCTTTCGTGTTTCATTCGGGCGCAGGTCTCCAAACCTTCTTTAAACCCGGCTCCTACGCCGATGCACCTTGTTCGAGGATTCCATGACACCTTCTCCCGTGTTTAACTTAAGCGGCAAAAAAGTTTGGGTTGCCGGGCATCGCGGCATGGTCGGCGGTGCCTTAGTGCGTCGCTTGGCGGAAGAAGGGTGTGATCTCGTTACCGTTGGCCGCGACCAGGTCGATCTCGTGCGGCAAAGTGCGGTGGAAGCGTGGCTCGCATCGGAAAAACCCGATTGTATCTTCTTGGCTGCCGCAAAGGTTGGCGGGATCCAAGCAAACAACACAAGGCCAGCGGAATTTCTCTACGAAAACATGATGATTGAAGCCAACATCATTCATGCAGCACATCAGGTCGGCGTAAAGAAGCTCGTCTTCCTCGGCTCAACTTGCATTTACCCCAAAATGGCCCCTCAGCCGATTCCCGAGCACGCTTTACTGACAGGGCCCTTGGAACCTACAAACGAGTGGTATGCCATCGCCAAGATCGCCGGCATAAAACTCTGCCAAGCCTATCGTCGCCAATATGGCTGCGATTTCATTGCGGCCCAACCTACTAATCTCTACGGTCCAGGTGACAATTACGACCTAGAATCGAGCCACGTTTTACCGGCGCTTCTGCGCAAAGCCCATGAAGCAAAGCTAAGTGGCGCTGCCGAGCTTGTTGTTTGGGGAAGCGGTAGCCCACGGCGAGAGTTTCTCCACGTTGATGATTTGGCCGATGCGGTTGTGCATCTGGCGAAAGTTTATAGCGATGAAGAACATGTCAATGTTGGCTCAGGCTCAGAAATTACCATCAAAGAACTGGCCGAACTTGTTTGTGCGACCGTCGGGTTCCAAGGAAGCTTGCGATTTGATGTGTCAAAACCGGACGGCACGCCTCGGAAATTATCCGATGTCTCAAAACTGCATAGCCTAGGCTGGAACCAAGCCCGTCCTTTGCAAGTCGGCTTGACCCAGACCTATCAAAGTGCATTTGGCTAGGGTCAAACCAAGCAAATACCAAACATTCATTGATGTAAAAATGACGCAAAATACCCCTAAAAGGTGTCCACAAAAGACCCAATAGGTATTCGCGTGTAAAGTGGCACGTTCTTTGCTGCTTTTGTCATGCAACGCCTAAAGCTTTGCCTCAGACTACCAGCGTAAAGCAGGTAAAAAGAGTCGTTGGTAAGAAGAGGTATGAGAGGATGAGGGGAAGGGTTTTGAGTGTAGAGAGGTTGGAGGGGCATTATGGTGAGGGAGACGTGTTGGGTGCGCGTGTGAACGGCTATGGTGCGAAG
>NZ_JADCBK010000027.1 GCF_020253525.1 Aquidulcibacter sp. | reverse complement strand
CAAAAAAGCGCGAATAGAGCAAGTGCAAGACTGCGTGCTCAACCCCGCCAATATAGTGGTCAACCGGCAACCAATGAGAGACAGCCGCTAAGTCGGTTGGCCGATCTTCTGGCTGGCCACAAAAACGCGCCCAATACCAGGATGAATCGACGAAGGTATCGAGCGTATCGGTCTCACGCAGCGCTGGCGCCCCACATTTTGGGCAGTCGACGTGCTTCCAGCTTGGATGATGGTCCAAAGGATTGCCCGGTTTGTCGAAGGTCACATCCTCGGGCAAAGTCACGGGCAATTGGTCTTCCGGCACACCGACTGGACCGCAGGTCTTACAGTGGATGATCGGGATCGGGCAGCCCCAATAGCGCTGGCGCGACACGCCCCAATCCCGCAGGCGGAAGTTCACCGTGCGCTGTCCTGCCCCCAAAGCCTCCATCCGATCCATGGCGGCAGACTTAGCGTCCTCGCTTGTCATCCCGTCCAAGAAGTCAGAGTTGAACACGTTGCCCTGGCCCAGATAGGGTCCATTTTCCAATGTCACCGCGCGAGGATCCGCGCCTTCGGGCAGGATCACTGGCTTGATCGGCAGATTATATTTTGTTGCAAACTCATAATCGCGCTGGTCATGTGCGGGGCACGCAAAGATGGCCCCGGTGCCATAATCCATCAGCACGAAGTTCGCGATCCAAACGGGCAAGGTTTGGCTTGCGTCAAATGGGTGAACAACGCGCAGGCCGGTATCAAACCCACGCTTTTCTTGGGTCTCAATGGCCTCTTCCGAGGTACCCGCACGCCGACAGGACTCGCAAAATTCCGCGAGTGCTGGGTTGGCTTCGGCCAAAGCTAAAGCAATTGGATGGTCCACCGAAATGCCTGCAAATGAAGCCCCGAAGAGCGTGTCGGGTCGGGTTGTGTAAACTTCCAACTCCCCACCGATCGGCGATGGCGTTGTGGAGTCAAACTGGAACCGAAAGCGCAAGCCCTCGGATCTGCCAATCCAATTGTGCTGCATGATGCGCACTTTTTCAGGCCAGCCAGTCAATTCTTCCAACGCGGCGATTAATTCCTCGCCATAGCGCGTGATCTGGAACATCCATTGTTCCAAATAGCGTTGCTCAACCAAGGCTCCAGAACGCCAGCCGCGACCATCGACGACCTGTTCATTGGCCAGAACCGTATTCTCAACGGGGTCCCAGTTCACCTTGCTCTTCTTGCGATACACAAGGCCCGCTTCGAGAAAGTCCAAGAACATTTTCTGCTGATGGCGGTAATAGGATGGTTCGCAGGTGGCGAATTCACGCGACCAGTCGATCGCAAAACCCAATTGTTGCAATTGGGCACGCATGGCGTCGATATTCTGGCGCGTCCACGTTCCAGGATGTGCGCCCCGTTCGCGCGCAGCATTTTCGGCGGGCAGACCGAAAGCGTCCCACCCCATAGGATGGAGAACTTGATCACCTGCCGCGCGACGCCGCCGCGCGATCACGTCACCCATGGCATAGTTGCGGACGTGACCAATATGAATGCGGCCCGATGGATAAGGGAACATTTCCAACACGTAGCACTTGGCACGCGAGGGATCGGGTGGGCCAGCCTCGAACAATTTGGCAGCGTCCCAGCGCGCGCGTTGGCGCGGTTCGGTTTCGCGATGATTGTAACGTGCAGCCATAAAAGACCCTTATTGCCTTAGACCAAATCCAATGGGTGAACGGTCCAGCACCGAACAGCCAAATACCCAGTATGTCTTTGCCCTAAAAGCAGGCGCGCTGCCAAGCAGACACAGGCAGTTACGCCAGTCCCGACGCAGGGCCAGGCTGACAAATCTCACAGGCGCGCTGGCTAAATTCTATTAGCGCGTTTCGAGTTGAGAGATGCGCAACTGACGTGCTCGGGTCAGAATCGCGTTTTCAATCTGAATAGCCGTATCGGGGTCGACCGTGGCATCTACCCACGACCCGGTTACGTCTTTTGCTTGACGGAAAACTTGGACCGACAGGCCATCGGCGCGCAAGCGCGTGTCGAGAATATAGACTTGCACCTTGAAGCGCTCATCTGGCTTTTCGGCAACCGAATGCCAGTCCGTGACATAGGTGCCGCCAAATGGATCTGAGTCCAGAAGTGGCATAAAGTTCAAGGTATCAAGCGTTGCCCGCCACAAGAAAGCATTCACACCGATACCGGCTTCGCCAGTGCCCTTAGCAGAGCGGCCTGAGAACAGGCCTGTCCGTGCCTTCTTTGCCTGCGGTGCAGCAGCGGCAGCAGCAGCTTGATCGGTCGAAGTCGTCTTTGCGCGGGTGGCGCAGCCACCCAAACCGGTTGCGACCATGAGTGCGACGATGAGTGTAGGCGCGACGACGCGCATTGGCATGCTCCAGACTAGCTCCCCCGCCCGCCCCGGACGGAAAGCCATGGGTCTATAGCATGAAGCTGTTCTTGCGCTAGAGTCAAAGGTGCGATCCAATGCCAGCAACACTGCCCGCGGGGCGTCAGCGTCTGGCCTACGCGTTGCAGATTCATCACTATATTGACGCGATGGGCAGCAAATTCACTTGAATGCAGAAGTTCACAACAATTTAGGATTGCTCTTAACCACGCAAGGAAATAGTAAAGAATAGCAGTCATCTTCGTTCACTAGATGGTCTGAAAGGGAAGTTTGGCGTGTTTGGTAGCCGTTTGATCATGGCAGCAAGTTTGGCAACACTCATGGTGATGAGTGGTGGTCAAGCCCTTGCGCGTGACCAAAAGACTGTAAATCCAACAACGTCGACAGCTCAAACAGCACAAGCGCCTTGGTATGAGCGATTCACGTTTGGCTCTGAAGTGCGCGATGGGGCAAACGCTTGGGTTCCTCGGGGTGAGCTTAAGGCTGCTGTAAAGGTTGATCCGCGCAGCCGTTGGGGGATGACCTTTGGCGTTCAGCAAGACCCACCAACTGCCCTAACCCCGCGTAATGGCCAAAATTCGGGCCGTACATTGGCAGGTGCCTTTTATCAGGTATCGCCAAAATTCCGCGTCGGTGGCGAAGTTGTTGTGCCGAACGAGCAACTCGGTGTTTCTCAGAACCGCGAACGCTCTCAGCGTCGTGAGCCCGGCGTCAAAGTCGAATCAGCTTTCAAATTCTAAGCTTTAGTTTGGCTGCTTCGGGAGCCAACAGCCTTCGTTAGCCTCACAATCCACTAATCAGGGCCACACCATAAAGGTTGCTGCGTGCAAGCAAGCGCACCGTCTTGGCCTGAATTCCGCCAAGTGCATACAAATCGCAGGATGGGAACGCACGTTGAAGCAAGGCTAAGCGAATCGCGCCTTTAGGTCGACCTGCGCCCGGGCCATTCGCGCTTGGGCTTTGGCTCGGAAAAGCCACCGAAACCAGAATCGCTTTGATGCCCAGCTGCCGTGCTTTTGCGATGCTCAGGCCCCGATGGGCTGATGCGGTCTCGATCAGGTCAGAGGTCTTACTACGATGGCGCAGCCTTAGACGCCTTTCTGGCCAATGAATCCCATCCAGCTGAGTCTGCCGGGCCACACGCGGAGGAACGGTTGCTAACCGGATCGGCCCTCGACCACGAGGGCCCCTAAGCGCTGTTGGCTTTTTGCCATAGGTCCGCTCGATGAGAATCGACTCTGGCGGACAAGCCGCAGCCTGACGTGCCAGGTCATAACCCCGCGCGGCGTCTGTAAGCACAATAAGACGCGGATAGCCTGACGTCACGGGCTTTCGGAATGAGCGCAGGGCGGCTAGAAGCCTTGGCATGGACATAAACCAACGCATCGCCGAAATCACGGGCCGGATCAAGCAGGCCGCGCAAGCAAGCCAAAGGCCGAACGACAGCGTCACCTTGGTCGCGGTGTCAAAAGTTCAACCTGAAGACCGAATCGAAGCTGCTTTGGCCGCTGGCCTCCGCGTCTTTGGCGAAAACCGCGTGCAAGAAGCCCAAGGCCGATGGGCAGATCGCCGCAAAGCCCACCCGGACCTTACCCTACATTTGATTGGCCCACTTCAAAGCAATAAGGCCGAAGACGCCATCGCTTTGTTCGATGTCATCGAAACGGTGGATCGTCCGAAGTTGGTTCAAACCTTGGCGAAACTGGCTCAGACAGGTCACAAACTTCCAAGGCTCTTGGTCCAAGTAAATACCGGTGAAGAGGAACAAAAGGCTGGGGTTGCGCCACGTGACCTTCCAGCCTTGTTGGCACTATGCGCCGAACATAACTTGTCGATCGAGGGGCTCATGTGCATTCCACCGGAGGATGAAGAGCCTGCGATGCATTTTGCCCTTCTAGCCAAGCTGGCCCAACGCCATGGCTTGTCGGTCCTTTCAATGGGCATGAGCGGCGATTTTGAAACCGCCATTAGATTGGGTGCAACGCACGTTCGTGTCGGTTCAGCATTATTTGGGGAGCGCGTACGGCCAGCTTAGATCCTTTGGTAGGTCGCGCGACGGAATGGAGATGGCAGTGCGTTAGACCCACTAAGGAGGCGCCAGTATCATGAGCCTAAATGCTGTCATTGCTGCCAATCGATTCGGACTAGGGGCTAGGCCCGGCGAACTTGCCCAGATTGCACGCGACCCAAAGGCTTGGCTTATGAGCCAAATTGGCAACGCCGCATCCACCAACCTCCCGGCAAACGGTCTGTTATCCAGCGCCCAAGCCTTTGAAGCCCTACAAGGCTATCAGCAGGCGCGCGCGGCCCAACAACGCAACGCTCAATCACCCAATCCGGCCGCAAATGTCGACGAACGTGTGCGCTTAGCTGACCTCATCAGCAAAACGACAGGTCCAGAAATTGAAGCCCGCATTCAGCATGCGGTGACAACCCCAGCCCCCTTTGCTGAGCGTTGGGTCCAGTTCTGGTCAAACCATTTCACCATGGCCGCGCGCAATTTGCAGACTACGCCCTTTCCGGGCTCTTTTGAGCGCGAAGCCATTCGACCACATGTCTGGGGTCGGTTCGAGGACTTGCTTGTGAAGGCTGACACCCATGTCGGCATGCTCATTTATCTCGATCAGGCACAGTCGATTGGTCCAAATTCGCAAGCTGCGCAAAACCAACAAGGTCGCAGGCGGGTCGCGGGTTTGAATGAAAATCTGGCGCGTGAAATCCTTGAGCTTCATACGTTGGGAGCCGATGGGGGCTATACCCAAGCCGATGTCACCGAATTTGCCCGCGCCCTTACAGGGTGGACGGTTGCAGGGCCTCGCGTGCGTCGATTGGCGCAAGGCGCAGAGATGGGCACCACCATATTCGTATCTGCGCTGCACGAACCGGGCAGTCGCACAATCCTTGGCAAAAACTTCCCCGCCACCGGAGAGCGGCAAGCGCTTGATATCCTGGCCCATTTGGCGCGCCAGCCATCGGTGGCAAAGCGGATCGCCTTCAAACTTGCCCAGCATTTTGTGGCCGATGACCCGCCCCCGGCCCTTGTAACACGGCTTGAAAACGCCTTCCTGCAGAGCCGCGGTGATCTATCTGCTTTAGCCAAAACGCTGGTTCAAAGTCCCGAAGCTTGGACCCCAGAGGCCCAAAAATTCAAAACCCCGAATGACTTTTTGCTCTCAACCATGCGGGCAAGCGGTGCCAACGCCACGTCGACGCAGGCCCTGCGATCAACCTTCGAGCAATTGGGTCAAACCCCGTGGCGGGCACCCAGTCCAAAGGGCTGGCCAGATGTCGCCAGTGAGTGGGCCGCGCCCGACGCGATTCTTAAGCGGATTGATTGGGCAAACCTTGCCGCCGATGTGATTGGCGAGACGTTCCAGCCCTTGGCCTTTGCGGAAACCGCCCTTGGCCCTGCCCTCACAGACAAAACCAAAACAGCTATCTCGCGCGCCCAAACCGCCCGTCAAGGCATTGTGCTTGCCCTTATGAGCCCGGAGTTTCAACGCAGATGACCAACCGCCGCACGCTCCTCACCGCTGGCCTTTCAGGCCTATCTCTCGCCATGTTGGGTGGAACGGCAAGCTTTGCTCAAGCCGCGACAACATCTGGCAAATTCGTCTTCATCATCCTGCGGGGCGCGATGGACGGCCTTACGGCGGTCGTGCCCTATGGCGATCCAAACTATCAGAGCTTTCGCGGCGCGATTGCTCTGGACGGACCGGGTGGGCCAAATGGGACCCTGCCATTGGTGGACGGTTTTGGTCTTCACCCCGCCCTAAAGGAAATGCACGGGCTTTGGCAAAAGGGCCACATGTCCTTCATGCACGCAGCAGCCAGCCCGTACCGGGAGCGGTCGCACTTTGACGCGCAAGACTTGCTCGAAGCGGGAACCACACAGATGACCAGCGCGCGCTCTGGCTGGATGAACCGCGCTTTGGCCATGCTGCCCAATGGGCCTCATCAGGAAGGGGTTGCCATCGGCCGAACCATTCCCTTGGTCTTGCGCGGTCCAGCTAAAGCCACATCTTGGGCACCGCCCTTGGCGCCAGAAAGCGATATGGACACGTTGGCACGCCTGTCAGACCTCTATGCAGGCGATGCCATGCTGTCCAACGCATTGGCCATGGCGATTGAGACCGATCGCATTGCAGATGGTGGCACCATGATGGGTGGTAACGAAGGCCGTGGCCGCCAAGGGGCCTATGCGCCTTTGACAAGTGCTGCCGCCCGCATTCTAGCGGCCCCTGGTGGACCTGCGGGTGCTGTCCTCTCGTTTGAAGGCTGGGACACCCATGCCAACCAAGGTGGTGCCCAAGGCCAATTAGCCAATCGATTGGAGGCCCTAGATGCTGCCATTAAGGCCTTGCGTGAGGGTCTAGGCCCGGTGTGGGCGACTACGACGGTTGTGATTGCCACAGAATTCGGGCGTACCGTGCGGGTCAATGGCACGGGCGGCACAGATCATGGGACTGGCGGGGTTTCCTTCCTATTGGGCGGTGCTGTGAAGGGCGGCAAGATGCTGGGTGATTGGCCCGGCTTGAACCGGCTTTATGAGGATCGTGATCTGGTCCCGGCGAATGACGTCCGCCACCTTTTTGCCCAAGGCCTTACCAATGCTTGGGGTCTAGACAGTCAAGCTGTGCTGTCACGCGTATTCACTGCGTAACAGCACAGCCTAACCTGGGCTATTTTGCTCCAAAAACCTGCTGGAAGAACAGGGTTTCAGCTTCGCGTTGGGCGTCACGATTGCTCTTCTTGGCAAATCCATGGCCCTCATCCTTGGCAACCATGTACCAGACTTGGCCACCATTATTGCGAACCTTCGCGACGATCTGATCGGCCTCGGACATGGGTACGCGTGGGTCGTTCGCGCCTTGGATCACAAAGAGGGGCTTGGTGATCTTATGCGCATTGTTCAAAGGCGCGATCTTTTCATGGAAGGCACGCATGGCTGGATCGCGCTCATCGCCATATTCGACACGGCGCAAGTCACGACGATAGCCATTGGTGTTTTGTAGGAAAGTCGCGAAGTGCGAGATGCCGACAATATTGATGCCACCGGCGAGACGGTCATTGAAATTGGTCATGCTGGCAAGCACCATATAGCCGCCATAGGAGCCACCATAGACCACGACTTTGCGCTGGTTCAAATCTGGTTGGGTCGCAATCCAATCCAGAAGCGCACCAATATCTTTGACCGAATCTTCCCGCTTGAAGCCATTATCAAGATCGACATAGGTCTTGCCATAGCCGGTTGACCCACGCACGTTCGGGAAAATCACGGCCGCACCAAGCTCATTCACCCAATATTGCACCGTGGAGGAGAAGCCTGGACGCGATTGGCCTTCTGGACCGCCATGGATATTGATGATCACCGGGGCTTGGTTTGACGCACTCGCGTTCTTTGGCTTGTAGATAAAGGCTGGAATGGTGCGCGGCTTACCATCAACCTTGTCAAAGGTTGGATAGTTGAAGAAGCTTGGCTCGACGAAACTATCAGGATTTAAGCCCCCGATTTCGCTCATCGTCCAACGGGTCAGCTTTTTGGTCGCAACATCATACGTATAAGCATCGCCCGGCGCTTTGGCGGTGGAAATTGTCATCCCAAGCCGTTTGGACGAGGGGTCCCAATCGACGCCACCGACGGTGCCAACTGGCAAAGCAACCAACTCCGCCTTCGCGCCCTTTGCTGTGCTTTGCAGATAGAGTTTCGAAAGACCATTCTCATTGACCGTAAAGGCCAAGGTTTTACCATCTGGGGAAAGGTCATAGCCTTCAACATCCCAATTCATGGCAGGCGACACGCGGGTCCGGGCACCGGTCGCCAAGTCCAATTGAACCAGATAGGAAAACTCAGAGCCTTCGTCCGTCAGGATATAAATCGACTTGCCGTCTGCCGCGAAAGTCCCGCCATCATAGGAGACTTTCAGATCGGGCGTGATGGGCGTCAATGTGCCAGTCGCAACATCCAAAACCCAACGCTTGGAGTAATTGACCGAGATTCCTTGCCCCAAAAGAATGGTCTTGCCATCATCAGATAGGTCAGCGATGCCAAAGCCGCCTTCTGCGCGATAGACCAAGCGGCGGCTTTCAGGTTGGTCTGGATTAGCAATCACAATATCGCGCACGGCCGTGCCATTTCGGGTTACTGTCCAAGCTGCCAGCTTACCATCCTTGGTAAAGCGGATACCCGCGTTTTGGGTGCCAGGTTCGGTAAAGGCTTTCGCAAGACCTGTGGCACGGTCAAACAGATAGGCTTGGGTGAACTCATCCCCACCCTTATCCTTGCCAAAAACGAAGCTACCACCCGAATTTGGCCGGACCGCCGCACCCCCTACGGGTTCAGCATAATAGGTCAATTGGCTGCGTGCCCCCATCGGCATTTTGACCTCATGGATTTGCGGCACATCGCCAAAGCGCGTGGAAATCAGAATGCCGCCATCGGGCAGAAAATCCTGAAACGAGGCAGCGCGCGTATTTGTGTATTGGATCAAGCGTTCCCGAACGGCTTCGGGCGTGACCGGCACATTTTGCATCACCAATTGCCCAACAGTTCGGGTCTCCACCGCAGCAGGTGCAGGCGTGGTTGCGGCAGTCTGGGCCGTTGCAATCGCCACCGCCATAGGCGAGACAGAAAGCGTAAGGGCAAGGACGATGGCACGGGTCGAAATCATTCTGAGCTCCTTCAAGGGCGAGGGTCGCCTTGGTCGAATCACGAGTGCCGAGCTTTTCCGCTCAGCTGTAGTCAGGCTTTGTGGTGAAGGTCTAACAAAGCCACAAGAGATGCGAAAGATAAGCCATGTTAAAAACCAGTAAGCCTTTTGAAAAACTTGTGATCGCAAGCCACAATAAGGGCAAACTAAAGGAGATCGCTGCCCTCGTTACCCCGTTTGGCATTGAGGTCGTTAGTGCAGGTGATCTCGGCGTACCTGAACCAGAGGAGACCGAGGTTACTTTTATTGGCAATGCGCTCTTAAAGGCTCGGGCATCGTGCCTCGCAACGGGTCTGCCGGCTTTGGCAGATGATTCGGGGCTAGAGGTCATGGCACTTGACCGTGCGCCCGGCATTTATTCAGCGCGCTGGGCGGGTCCGGATCGCGATTTCTACGCGGCCATGGCGGAAATTGAGCGCCAACTCCAAGCCAAAGGCGCGACGGACCGCTCGGCACGTTTCGTATGCGCCCTGGCACTGGTTTATCCCGATGGGCGCGAGGAAGCCTTCGCGGGAGAAGTTGTAGGAGAAGTCGTTGCAACCCCGCGAGGTTCAAACGGCTTTGGTTATGATCCTATCTTCGTGGCTAAAGGGCACACTGAAACGTTTGGCGAGCTGGATCCTGCGGTTAAGCACGCCATGAGCCATCGTGCGGATGCATTTGCGAAATTTGTTGCTGCCGTGCTGTCATGAGCCAGCGTCAACTGGGGCTTTATGTGCATTGGCCCTTTTGCGCGGCCATCTGCCCCTATTGTGATTTCAACGTTTACAAGGCGCGCGGCCAAGATACCGAGCCCCTGCTTGAGGCCATTCTAGCGGATATGACTTATTGGCGTGACCAAACAGGTAAGCGCCAACTGACAAGCCTGTTTTTTGGCGGCGGAACACCCAGCCTCATGGCCCCGGACCAAGTCCGCCGAATCATCGAACAGGCAGATCGCCTCTGGGGTTTTGAAGACAGCTTCGAGATCAGTTTGGAAGCCAACCCCACCGACGCAGAAGCCGCCCGGTTTCAAGACTTTCGCAATGCCGGGGTAGAGCGCCTATCGCTCGGCCTACAGGCGTTAGATGATGCAAGCCTTAAACAGCTCGGGCGGTTTCACAGTGCGCAAGAAGGGCTGAGCGCGGCGCGCCTAGCCCGAACAATTTTCCCGCGCCTGTCGATTGACCTCATTCATACCCGCCAGGGCCAAACCTTAGAGACGTGGCAGCAGGAATTAGAGCTGGCGCTGACGCTTCAACCCGACCATGTCTCGCCCTATCAATTGACGATTGAGGAGGGGACAGCTTTTGCCAAAGCGGCCTCGCGCGGCACGCTTTGCCTGCCTGATAATGATCAAGCAGCTGACTTCTTCACCCTGACCCAGACCCTTCTTGAGGGGGCAGGCTTTGACGCCTATGAGGTTTCCAATCACGCCAAGGGAAGCGCCAATCGGTCGCGGCACAATCTGCTCTATTGGACGTCGCAGGATTGGATTGGTGTTGGCCCCGGTGCGCATGGCCGGTTGGGCTGGGGTGGGGCGCGACGGGCAACCAAAGCCCACCTCCGCCCGAAAGCCTATTGTGACAGCGTTACACAAAACGGCAATGGAATCTTAGAGGATGACGGCCTAACGCTCGACGCCGTTCGCGATGAGTTCTGGCTCATGGGATTGCGCATGCTGGATGGTGTCGCCCTAAATGACGCGCCCGGCGCGCCCCTCCCCGAGGATCAGATTCAAGCTCGGATCGGCCAAGGCCTGATGTGGCAAAGCCCAACTCACCTCGGCCTCACGGCTGAGGGCCGTCTCGTTGCGGATACGATCATCGGGAAATTACTGGCTGGCGAGGCCTAACCAGCCCGCCGCGCACGCCATTGCTGCGCGCTCTGGCCCCATGCATTAACCTGAAGCTCATGCATCGGTTCTGGCATCTTCGTGGGACCTAAATTGGTTGAGCCGATGCGGGCAGCTAAAGCTTCCGACGGCTTGTTGGCTGGGTCAATAATGTGAATGATGTCTGTCCAGCCGAGGTGATCGACGACCCAATCCATGCAGGCGGTGGCAGCCTCAACCCCATAGCCTTTTCCCATAGCCTCTGGTGCCAAACCCCAGCCGACTTCAGTGCCGGGCCAGCCATGCGGCATCCAAGGCCCGATCCGGCCAACCCATTGGCCCGTATCACGCTCAAGGACTGAAAACATTGAAAAACCGCGCAGCGACCACGCACCCGTAATGGTCGCCAATTGCCGCCAAGCCATGGCTTCAGGCAAAGCGCCGCCGATGAATTTCACATGATCGGCGTTTGCCATCATGGCAGCAAAAGCGGGGAAATCGTCCTGCGTCGGTGGACGCAGGACTAATCTCGCCGTGGTGAGCGTTGGACCAAGTGCCACGATTAAGCCAGCGAGGGCTCAATCTCTTTGCAGGCAGCCAAGAGGCCGTTTACGGCGGCTACCGACTTTGCCCACATCTCTTTCTCAGCCGCATCCATTGGGAACTCAATGATGTTCTCAATCCCGCCTGCCCCAATCACAGCAGGCACGCCGACATACATGTCATTGATCCCATATTGGCCCGTCAGATGACAGGCACAGGCCAAAACGCGCTTCTTGTCTTTGAGGTAAGAGGCCGCCATCGCAATGGCGCTTTCGGCGGGCGCATAATAGGCCGAACCAGTCTTCAAGAGAGCCACGATTTCGCCGCCACCACCACGGGTGCGCTTTACGATGGCGTCGAGTTCATCTTGGCTGATCTTGCCTTGCTCAACCAAAACCGGAAGCGGCAAGCCGCCCACGGTGGAGTAGCGCACCATTGGCACCATATCATCGCCATGACCGCCGAGGGTCCATGCGTGAATGTCTTCGACGGCCACTTTGAAATGTTCCGCCAAGAACCAGCGGAAGCGCGCGCTATCAAGCACGCCAGCCATCCCGCAAACCATATTATGTGGCAGGCCCGAGAATTCGCGCAGCGCCCAAACCATGGCGTCAAGCGGGTTGGTGATGCAGATGACAAAGGCATTTGGGGCATAGGTTTTGATGCCTTCGCCGACGGCCTTCATCACTTTAAGATTGATGCCGATCAAGTCATCCCGGCTCATACCGGGCTTGCGGGGCACACCCGCCGTTACAATGCAGACGTCTGCGCCAGCAATGGCGGCATAGTCATTCGCACCTTTGATATCGATGTCCGAGCCAAACACGGGGCTGGCTTCATCAATATCAAGAGCCTTGCCCTGCGGCACACCTTCCGCGATGTCGAACAATACAATGTCGCCCAGCTCTTCGCGCGCAGCGATATGGGCCAAGGTGCCCCCAATCATCCCTGCACCGATGAGCGCAATCTTCTTACGAGCCATATCTGTTTCCCCTCGGACTAGATCTTTGCTTGTCATAGGCGCTCTAGCGCGCGTTTGAAGGCACTGCAACGAAAGAGAGCGGGCAATTGTGCGATTGGCCTGCTAGAGCGGCAAATTTTGCCTGTTAACCTTAATGACCCGGCAGTGTTTACCATGTTTGGCGGTCAAGGACTTTGACGGTCGCTTAAAAAAATACATAAAATTCAATTCAATATATGATTAACGCCCTTGGCATGCCATTTGCGGAGCCCAAGCCAGAGTTTGCGGACTGACCCTCAAAGTAGCGAGGGTTCCGCCTGAATGGCTGGAAGGACTTTAGAAGATGGCAAATAGCGTCCACACGAATATGGGAGCGATGGTCGCGCTTCAGAATTTGAATGCGACCTCGCGCGAACTGAGTGTTACCCAAAGCCGGATCAATACCGGATTGAAAGTTGCTAGAGCGCAAGACAATGGCGCGATCTACAATATCGCCCAACAACAGCGCTCTGAAAATTCTGCCTATAATGCAGTTGCCGACGGCTTGAATCGCGCGAAGTCGATTGCCGACGTTGCACTCGCTGCAGGCGAGGCCCTCTCCGACATTTTCACGCAGATGCGCGAAAAGGCAGTTGCGGCGTCTGATACCTCAATCAGCGCAACATCGAGAGCCGCCTACAACTCCGAATTTATCGCCCTGCGCGATCAAGTGCCGTCGGTAATTGCAAACGCGGTGTTCGACGGTGCTAACATCCTGGGCGGTGGTGCAAACCTAACCTTCCTTGCAAACACCACCGGCAGCCAAACCATCACCTTGCCAACCCTCGATCTCTCCTTGGCAACCGGCGCGGGCGGTACACCTGCCTCCCCAGCAGCTGATGTCTATTTAGGGGTAACTTCGGACTTGAGCACAGCCGCCCTGGCTGCGACCTCGCGCGATCAGGTCGTTGCGTCACTCAACTATATCAACTCCGAATTGGCGCGCCTTGGCGCATCAGCCAAGCGCGTTGAAAACCATTCGATCTTTGTCTCCAAACTGCAAGATGCCATCACCGGCGGTATCGGCAATTTGGTCGACGCGGACCTCGCCAGCGAAAGCGCGCGCCTGCAGTCGCTGCAGGTCAAACAACAATTGGGCACCCAGGCACTCTCGATCGCCAACCAGGCGCCACAGACCATCCTGTCGCTGTTCCGTAACTAAAAGGACAAGGTTTAGGCGAAAACAAATCAGGTCAAAATTTCTTCGACCAGACGGTGATTTACGAAATATTCACCATGTTTTCGTCACAACTTCTGTAGATTAATTTGGGTCATCTCACTGCAAGGTTTGCCGAGATTGACCGGGTGATTAAAAAAGAAAGAGCGAACCATGTCAGGTAGTGTGCATACAAATATGGGAGCCATGACGGCTCTCCAGAACCTGAACAAGACCAATCGCGAAATGGATAGCATCCAAAACCGGATCAATACCGGCTTGAAAGTTGCCGTCGCGAAGGACAATGGCGCGATCTACAACATCGCCCAGCAGCAGCGGTCCGAGCTTTCCGCCTATGACGCGGTTCGAAACAGCTTGAACCGCGCCAAATCGATCGCAGACGTGGCGCTGGCCGCGGGCGAGCAAATCTCTGACATCTTCTCGCAAATGCGCGAAAAGGCCGTGGCGGCTTCCGATGCTTCGGCAAGTGCAACTTCGCGGGCGGCCTATAACGCCGAATTCATCGCGTTACGCGACCAAGTTGCTTCAGTTATCGCCAACGCAGTATTTGATGGTGGCAATGCCTTAGATGGTGCGGCTGCGAGCTTTACATTTCTCGCCAATTCCACCGGCAGCCTCACCGTGACTTTGCCGATTATCGACCTCCGCCTCGTAGCGGGCGCGGGCACCACTGTCGCCTCGCCTGCCGCTGACATTTATCTTGGTACAACAGACGTTCTTGATACCGCGGCCAATGCGGCGACGGTTCGCGATCGGATTGCCGCTTCCCTTGAATATGTGAACTCAGAATTGGCCCGCCTTGGGGCTTCCGCCAAGCGGATCGAGAATCACGAAATCTTCGTCGGCAAGCTACAGGATAGCATCAAAGGCGGCATCGGGAACTTGGTTGACGCCGACCTTGCGGTGGAATCAGCCCGCTTGCAAGCCGCTCAGGTCAAGCAACAATTGGGCACCCAAGCCCTGTCGATTGCAAACCAAGCCCCACAAAGCATCTTGAGCTTGTTCCGCCAATAATCCGCTGACGTGAGCCCGGATCAAGCCGGGCGCACAAAACTATCAAGCACTTTTTTCTCGCCAGATTTTTCAAACTGAATGGTCAGCTTTGACCCCTCGACATGGCGCACGGCGCCATAGCCGAATTTATCATGGAAAATGCGCTGGCCGATGGCATAGGTCGCATCCTTAGCCCCGGTTCGCGCCAAAAGCTTGGCTTCGCCATCGATAATCGGCCCACCAAACCCCTTTGCTAGTCCAGGTGCCAATTTGCCCAAGGCGGCGGCTGCCTGTGCGCGTTTCCAACCCGGGCTTTCATAGCCTGTACCAAACCCATTGCCGGGTTGGGTCGAAAGCGGGCCATAGGCTGCAAAGCGCTCTGCTGCACCACCCGTCCCTTGGTTGAAATAACCCGTGTCAGAAACCGCATCGACATGGCCATCGGGCAGTTCATCGACAAAGCGGCTCGGCAAAACGCTATTCCACCGCCCATAAATCTGCCGATTGGCCGCAAAGCTGATGCGCGCACTCTCTCGCGCCCGCGTAATGCCGACATAAGCAAGCCGACGCTCTTCCTCGAGTGCTTTGTCACCCTTTTCATCCAGTGCGCGCCGTGAGGGAAAGACCTCTTCCTCCCACCCGGGCAGGAAGACCAAGGGCCATTCAAGGCCTTTTGCTGCATGCAGCGTCAGGATCTGGACGGCATCACCTTCCTCGGTGCGATCTAAGTCCATCACCAATTCAATATGCTCTAGATAAGCCGCTAACGTATCGAATTGGCCCATGGATCGGACCAATTCTTTCAAGTTATCGAGTTTGGAGACCGATTGTGGATTCTTGTCGGCCTTCAACATATCAGTATAGCCGCTCTCATCGAGAATGAGTTCGGCCAATTCGGTATGTGGCAATTCCAGCGCCTTTTTGCGCCAATGTTCAAGTTGATGGATGAAGCGCGTTAGACCCGTGCGGGCTGGACCCTTCAATTCATCGCTGCCCAGCAATTGGCTCGCCATGGTGAACAGGGGCACGCCGGCCAAACGCGCTGCCGTGCCCAGCCGCTGAATACTGGTATCGCCAATGCCGCGCTTGGGAACATTGACGATCCGCTCAAAGGCCAAATCATCGTCAAGGGAGCGGATGAGCCGCAAATAAGCATGCGCATCGCGAATTTCAGCCCGCTCAAAGAAGCGCGGCCCGCCAATGACTTTGTAGGGAATCTGCAGCATCAAGAAGCGCTCTTCAAAGGCGCGCATTTGCCAAGAAGCCCTCACCAAGACGGCGCTTTCGTCATAGCGCCGCCCCGTTCGCCGCCACTGTTCAATATCATCAGCGATCAGGCGTGCTTCAGCTTCCCCATCCCAAATCCCCCGCACCAGCACGCGGTCGCCTTCTGGAATATCGGTCCAGAGGGTTTTGCCGAGGCGGTTCTTATTGCTGGAGATCAGATGGCTGGCAGCGGCCAAAATATGGGGTGTTGAGCGATAATTGCGTTCTAGCCGAACAATTTTTGCGCCCGGAAAATCATGTTCAAAGCGCAAAATATTGTCGACCTCGGCCCCGCGCCAGCCATAAATCGACTGATCATCATCGCCGACAACGCAGATATTCTTGCGCTTGCGCGCCAAGAGGCGAAGCCAGAGATATTGGGCGACATTGGTATCCTGATACTCGTCCACCAGAATATATTTGAAGCGGTCATGATAGTCCGCCAGCAAGTCAGGCTCTTTCAAAAACAGGCTGATGGTTTCCAGCAGAAGGTCGCCGAAATCGACGCAATTGAGAACTTTAAGGCGCGATTGATAGAGGGAATAGAGCTTGGCACCCTTGCCATTTGCGAACAGGAAAGACTCATCAGCTGGAACCTTATCCGGCGTCAATGCGCGGTTCTTCCAGCCATCAATCAAGCTGGCGAGAAAACGTGGCGTCCAGCGTTTCTGGTCAATGTTTTCAGCCTCGATGACCTGCTTCAGCAAGCGGATTTGATCATCCGTATCAAGGACCGTGAAGCTCGGTTTAAGTCCGACCAGCTCTGCATGGCGGCGCAAAATCATCGCGCTGGTTGAATGGAAAGTCCCCAGCCATCGTAAGCCTTCCGCAGCCGGCCCAATCAGAAGCTGGGTGCGGTCACGCATCTCACGCGCGGCTTTATTGGTGAAGGTGACAGACAGAATCTCCCACGGCTTTGCACGCCCTGTCACCAGCAATTGCGCCAAACGGGAAGTCAACACTTTGGTTTTGCCGGTACCCGCCCCGGACAAAACCAAAACTGGGCCGTCGAGTGCTTCGACAGCTTCGCGCTGTTGCTCATTGAGGCCCATCATCCAAGGGTGTTCTGCGCCCTCTGCTGCTGCAGGCGCACGCGCCATCGCACGCTGGGAAATCGACAAAGCCGGTTGAGAAGAAAGCGGTTCACTGGACATGAAGTTGATTCGCAAAGATAAGAACGATAAGCGAACATAGGGATTAAATGTGCGCTTGTCGCGTGGTTCGCGCAATCGCGTCTGTGTGAGCATAGAGGCCACTGTTTTGCCGCAAAATGGATTATGACAGGAATGATGATACGCAACTTACTCCTGACCAGTGCCTTGTTTTGTTCGATGGCCGCTTCGCCAGCTTTGAGCCAATCAATCAGCACCATTGAATCCACACCCTTGCAAGACGTAGGTCCTTGGGGCGCAGCGGCCCTGCCTTCTGGACTGGAGCGCATGGAGAGCGATCTGTGGCAGGGGGCAGATCCGGGTACATTGGCTCTGGCCTTTGAACGCATCACACCCGATTTGCGCTTCCCAAGCCTCCAGCGCTTGGTCCGCCAGGCTGTGTTTTCGGGTGGCTCCGCCCCTGCAGGAGACCTCGACTTGGCTCGCGCCCGATTTCATGCAGCCAATCGTTTGGGCCCCTCTGAGGCCGTCACGCGGCTGTTTCAAACCGTTCCAAGATTGAGCACCGATTCTGCCCTCGTCACGCTGGCGATTGATGCGGCGTTTCGGGCCGGTCAATCGGATGAGGCGTGTGCCTGGGTTGCAACCCCCGGCCTTGATGAAGCCAATAGCAATCTTTCTAGCCCGAACTGGTTTGAAACGAGAGCCACATGTTATGCACTGAATGGCGAGGCACCCGCTGCGAACCTGTCTGTCGACCTCGCGCGCGCTAAGGGCCAAACCGATACATGGCTGGGTCGGGCGGTTGCGGCCGTTTCAGGCCCCGTGACCAATCCACCCGCATTTCGAGCGGATAGCGGCCGTGCTTTGGCCTTGAGCATGAAGGCGCAGTTGAAACCACCCCGGGCATTTGCCAACAACGGCGACCCAGCCGCCTTGTCTGCCCTGATCAATTGGCCTGATTACATTGCGCGGGGACCGGTTGAGGAAGTCACACCCTTCTTGCGGCGAGCGGCGCAAACAGGGGTCGCGTCGCCTGCCCAAGAAGCGCTTTTGCGGATTCCATTGCCGCCCCCGATTGTTCCTACTCTGGCCCCACCAACCGAGACGCAAGATGCGCAAGGCGAGCCCGTAACGCAGCCGCCACCGCCACCGCCGCCGCCCCCTCCACCGCCTATCGCAGAGACATGGGCTCGGGCCTTGAGCCAAGCCAACACGGCACAAAGCCGGGCCTTAGAAGCGCGCCTTCTCCTGCCGGATCTGAAAAATCTCCTCGACGCTTCGCCCGATCAGATTCCACCGATGACAATGCCCATTTTAGCTGAAGCCGCGCTTTGGGCGGGCGACATAAGGCTAGCCAAAGCGATTGAAATTCGCAGTCCCACGCCCCTGTCGCCGCGCCAGCGCCTTGTCTTGGCGATGCTAGATCCAGTTGCGGGTGATCGTCCGGTGCAACGCCATATCGAGGCGGCGACCAATCCTGGCAGCCAACGCCAAGCTATTCGAGACGCACTTATCGCCTGGTCTAGCGGCATGCCCACGCTGGGCGGCCTATCGGCCTTGGTTCAGCCGGGGCTTCCCGACGTTAAAGGCGGTCAAGCCGGGTTGCGTACGGCCCTAACTTTAGCGGCCGAACGTGGCTCAAAGGGGGAGGTTGCTTTATTGGTGGGCCTTGCACTTCAAGGCCAAGAGCCAGCTAGTGCGGACGCTGAAACAGTAGCCCTCTCCATTCGTGCGTTGCGGCGAGTTGGCCTGTCGACACAAGCTGTCGAACTGGCGCGCGATTATTTGCTTGCCTTGGACATGGTTGTTCCAGCTCGGCCTACACCGACAACGGCGCCTGCCAATTCCTCTGGGCCCGCCAAGCCCAGTGCCGCGCCACCACCTCGCCCGTCGGGCTTGCGGACAAATACCAACCCCCCCAGCCCGCCAAGATCGGCATCACCTGCAGCAACGGCTGCACCCAGCGCGACAAAAGCGACCCCGCGGTCGGCACCACGCCAAGGGGCAGCGGCACCCAAGGCCCAAACCAAGGCGCCACCAAAGCCCAGTTGGACCCCACCGAAGTGAACAATCTGGTCGAAGCATTTCTCGAGATGATTGGCGTGGAGCGGGGAGCGGCCCGCAATACGCTAGATGCCTATCGACGTGATTTGGCAGATTTCTCAGACTTTCTGATTGAACGGCAAATCGATGCCTTGTCTGCCACCCATGAAGATATTGAGGCCTTTGCCCAAGACTTAAGTGTCCGCGGGCTTAGCAGCACGACCATCGCCCGACGCCGCGCAGCTTTACGACAATTCTTTCAATTCGCCGTCAACGAAGGGTGGCGCGCCGATGACCCAACACGGCGATGGGATGGGCCAAAACGGGGCCGAAGCCTGCCCAAGACCGCTGAAATTGCCGATATTGATGCGCTACTGGCCGCAGCAACCACATTGAAAGGCTGGAAAGCGGTGCGTGCAAGCTGCTTGATTGAGCTTGTTTACGGATGTGGCTTACGGGTCAGTGAATTGGTGGGCCTGCCAATGCGCGCCGTGCCGAAGCCAGACATTGCAGCCATGCGCGTCAAGGGCAAAGGCGGGAAGGAACGTCTTGTCCCCTTAGGATCTCATGCCCGACGCGCTTTGGATGCTTGGCTGGCCGTGCGAGCCCACAGCCTGCCCGAGGGCAGCTTAAGAGCAGAAGCGGAGAAGTTCCTGTTTCCAGCCAAGGGCAAGGCTGGCCATTTTGGACGCCGTGAATTTGCGCGCCTATTGGATGAACTGGCGATCAAAGCCGGCTTAGACCCTAAGAAAATGAGCCCACACGTGCTGCGTCATGCCTTTGCAACCCATTTGGTTGAGGGAGGCGCGGATCTGCGGTCGGTTCAAGTCATGCTTGGGCATGCCGATATCTCCACGACGCAAATCTACACCCATGTGGCCGACGCGCGATTGACCGAATTGGTGACACGCAATCACCCCCTAGCCCTGCGCACAAAAAAGGGCCCGTGAGGGCCCTTCATTGCGATTACGTCAGAACAAATGCTGTTAAGCGGAGTGGCGCTTGGCAGCCCGGATCATGGCGGCTTCATCCAAGAAGGCCTGTTCGCGCTTGGCTTTGGAGGCATTCGTCCGGCTTAAACGGCGTTCTTCGAGCATTTCGAACTTCTTTTGCTCTTCAAAAGCTGCTTGTAGGTCACCCCGTAAGGCTTCCAATTGCTCTTCAACGCCGACAAGCGAGGCATCAAGATTGGCACGCTGTGCAACCAGCACTTGGGAATAAGCGACCCAATGGCCCATCATAGCCGGATCGGCTTCCGCGCGGGCACGCTCACGCTTCTCAGCGACCAAAAGATCAGCCTTCTTGCGCTCAATATCCTCGCGCGTGCGTTCAGCCGCACTGATCAGCATCTGTACGCTGTCGACCTTATGCTTGGCCAATTTGATAAGCGTTGAGCCGGTTTTCATTATGACTTTCCCTGCGTTACATCTCCTATGTACACGCTGTGGGTTAAGAAATCGCTCTTTCGATCTGTAGAATTTTCCCGCGGGTAGGAAAACTGCACCCTAGGCTCAATGACTTTCTTAGCTCTGCGTGGCCATGATGTCAGAAAGGCGCTGGAAAGTCTCCGCAAAGGTAGTCCGCTCTTGCTTACCTTGGCTTAGGAACTCTTCCAATGGTTCTGCCAAAGCGATCGCCCGGTCCGTACCTGGGTCTGCTCCGCGACGATACGCGCCGAGGCGGATCAATTCCTCCATATCCGAATAAGCGGCTAAGGCGCGCTTGGCGTCGCGCACCAAAACTTGCTCCTCCGGTGCATGACATTCCGGCATCAGACGGGAAACAGATTTGAGAATATTGAGCGCAGGAAAACGGCCTCGTTCTGCAATGGCGCGTTCGAGCACCAAATGGCCATCGAGAATGCCGCGGACCGCATCGGCAACGGGCTCATCATGGTCACCGCCGTCAACAAGGACTGTGAAGAGGCCAGTAATTGATCCGGTTTGGTCCCCACCAGTCGGGGCACCCGGGCCTGCGCGCTCCAGAAGTTTTGGTAATTCGGCAAACACGGTTGGCGTATAACCCTTCGTGGTTGGTGGTTCGCCGGTGGCTAAGCCGATCTCACGTTGGGCCATGGCAAAGCGGGTCACACTGTCAAAAAGGCACAGGACCTGCAGCCCTTGGTCGCGAAAGTGCTCGGCAACGGCCAAGGTGGTATAGGCGGCCTGACGGCGCTTGAGGCTACTTTCATCGGATGTCGCCACAACCACGACTGAGCGGCGCAGACCTTCAGTGCCCAAAGTGTCTTCAACGAATTCCTTGACCTCTCGGCCACGTTCACCAATGAGGCCAATGACAACGACATCGGCGGCGGCACCTTTGGCCAATTGTGACATTAAAACCGATTTGCCGACGCCTGAGCCCGCGAAAATACCCATTCGTTGTCCCTGACATAAGGCGCAAAAGGCGTCGATTGCGCGAATGCCTGTCTCCATCCTCTCGCCAACGCGCACCCGCGTGTGTGCTGGAGGGGGAACACCTCTGAGCAGGCGGGGGTGGGAACCATTGGGGACCGGTGGCCCGCCATCAACAGGGTTGCCAAACGCATCAATAACCCGACCCAACCAAGAGGAGGATGGCGCGATCATGGGCGAGGTGCCCTCAAAGACGAGGCTTGCCCCTGCACGCAAGCCCTCAACGGTTTCAAATGGCATCAGAAGGGCGCGGCCATCGCGATAGCCAACGATTTCGAGGCGCGCATAACCTTCAGCAGCTTCGACCAGTGCCCGTGCTCCTAAGGCCATGGCTTGGGGTGGACCGCTCGCTTCGACCATCAGACCTTTAACGGCAACGATCCGGCCTTCATAGCGCGTGTGGTCTTGCCGCCCCAAGGTTTCGGCCAAATCGGCCAAGCGCACACCGCCTCCCACTCGTGAATGTCCGTCTGGACGCATCCTGCCGCCCTGCTTTCTCTGCTAAAACCCGTCCCACTTAAGACGCCATGTGAAGAAATGAGTGAACATGGTTGATAAAGTCGCATTTGAAGTGCTTCGCGTTAACCTGTCGTAAAGATCAATTCGGCAAACGTAGCCTCAACATATGGAAAATGTCAGACAAGCCGCAAAAAGCGGTTAACCATCTTTAAGCAAATCAGCTTAGGCATGGGTCGTTGGTTGTTACACCGCCCATTTAGGGCATGTCGGAGGGGGCTCCATGCGGGTTCTGTTAATTGAAGACGATAGCGCGACGTCGCAGTCGATTGAGTTAATGCTGAAGTCTGAGGGCTTCAATATCTACACGACTGACCTTGGCGAAGAAGGTGTCGATCTAGGCAAGTTGTATGACTACGACATTATTTTGTTGGACTTGACCTTGCCTGACATGAACGGCTTCGACGTGTTGCGGCAGTTGCGCAATTCTCGTGTCGGCACGCCAATCCTGATCTTGTCGGGGACGAGCGACATTGACACCAAGGTTCGTGGTTTGGGCGTGGGCGCAGACGATTTCGTCGCGAAGCCTTTCCACAAGGACGAGTTGGTTGCCCGTATCAATGCCGTGGTACGCCGCTCGAAGGGCCATTCACAGTCGATGATTCGCACCGGCGACATCGTGGTGAACCTCGATCAGAAAACGGTGGAAGTGAACAATCAACGCGTTCACTTGACCGGCAAAGAATATCAAATGCTGGAACTGCTTTCCTTGCGCAAAGGCACGACCTTGACCAAGGAAATGTTCCTGAACCACCTCTATGGCGGTATGGACGAGCCAGAATTGAAGATTATCGACGTCTTCATCTGTAAACTGCGCAAGAAATTGGCCGCTTCGGCCGACGGCCAGCACCACATTGAAACAGTTTGGGGCCGTGGTTACGTGCTTCGCGACCCAACACCGGGTGAGCAATCTGCAGCGGCCTAAGGTCACTAAAGCTTCACCACTGATTTAATAGAAGTTTAAAAGGCTCGCCACATGGCGGGCCTTTTTGCTTAGGGGCGATTAACCACGTGGCACAGTACTTGCTAGTAATGTCTTCAGACACACAAGGTGTCAGAAGATGGAACAAAGCGATGAGAACTGCACCACGTTACACCGCAGAAGCCTCGTTTCGCCCACGGCAATTGCGGGACTATAATGAGCCTGTTGTGCGTCCGGCTGTTCGCCTGCAAGTCCGCCCAAGCTTTTGGCAGAGGCTTTGGAAAGCGCTAGGCTTTTAAGCCTCGCCTCCCTGAACCTTTCATGCGCCGCCTCAGTGGATAATTACAGGCCAAGGCGCAGAAATAACTTTCCCTGTTCGTCCGGCTGATCTATTTGTTATAACAAACAGATCAGCTTAGGACAAAAGCCATGACCCCACCAGCAACAGCTTTGCGTAATTATGACGCGGTTGAGCTGCGACGTTTGGATGTCGCACACCACCTACCTGCCCAAGCTGATTACGGCGAGATTCGTGATTTGGGGGGGTCGCGCATCATCACGCGCGCGGAAGGCTGCAAATTCTGGGATGTAGACGGCAAATCCTATCTCGATGGCATGGCCGGTCTTTGGTGCGTCGGTGTGGGCTATGGACGCAAGGAATTGGCTGACGTTGCTTATGAGCAAATGTTGGAACTTCCTTATTATAATAGCTTCTTCAAAACCGCGACGGCACCTGCCGTACGCTTGGCCGCAAAGATTGCTGGCATTACCGGCGGCGAATTGCAGCATGTGTTTTTCAATTCTTCCGGCTCTGAAGCTGTCGACACCATGTTCCGTATGGTGCGCCATTATTGGGCGGTTCAAGGCCAGCCTTACAAAAACATCTTTATCTGCCGACGCAATGGCTATCATGGATCGACAGTTGCAGGCGCAAGCCTTGGCGGCATGAGCGCTATGCACGCGATCGGATCTCTGCCCATTCCAGGGATCGAACATGTGATCCAGCCCTATGCCTTCAATGAAGGCTTTGGCGAGGATGAGGAAGCTTTTGCAACGCGCTGTGCGCAAGAGGTTGAAGACCGAATCCTAAAAGTTGGTGCCCATAATGTCGCAGCTTTTGTGGGCGAACCCATCCAAGGCGCTGGTGGTGTCATCATCCCGCCAAAGGGCTATTGGCAGAAGATCGAAGCAATCTGCCGCAAATACAATATTCTCTTGGTTGCCGATGAAGTCATTTGTGGCTTTGGCCGCACTGGCCAGTGGTTTGGCCACAATACCTACGGCTTTACACCGGACATTATCACCACAGCCAAGCAATTGTCGTCGGGCTATGCGCCGATTTCAGCCACGATTGCCTCGCGCGCCATTGTCGAAGTGCTGCGCGAAAAGGGCGGCGACTTTGTGCATGGCTACACCTATTCCGGGCACCCAATGTGCTGCGCGGTCGCAGAGCGCAATTTGGAAATCATTGAGCGCGAAGACCTTGTCACCCGCACACGTGAAGCCACCGGGCCCTATCTGGCAAAGGCCTTGCAGCGCTTGGTGGGCCATGAATTGGTCGGGGAAGTGCGTTCGCAAGGTCTGTTGGGTGCTGTCGAAATTGTATCTGAACCCGGCACGAACCACCGTTTCGGCGGTAAAGAGGGCAAGGCAGGCCCCATGGTGCGTGACGCCTGTATCGCCAATGGTCTGATGGTTCGTGGGATTCGCGACAGCGTGGTCATGTGCCCGCCGCTGATCGTTTCCACGTCGGAAATCGACTTTATGATCGATACAATCGAAAAATCACTCAATCAGTGCCTACCTGCCTTACGCGCGCTCTAAGGCGCGGTCTGGCCTGATCCAAGTGGCAGCAAAGGGCTCATAACAGTCCTTTGCTCTTGGACATTAGCGCTCAAAGGGCTAATAGGGCTCCCTACGGAGAAAAGTCATGGGTTTAAAAGTCGCCGTCGTCGGTGCAACCGGCAATGTTGGTCGCGAATTGCTTGCTTTGCTGGCAGAACTGAAATTTCCTGTTTCCGAGATTGCCGCGATTGCATCAAGGCGTTCCTTGGGTCGTGAAGTCTCATTTGGCGACAAGACTTTGAAATGCCAAGCCCTTGATTATTTTGACTTCACCGGGTGGGACATTTGTTTGATGAGCGCCGGTGGTGCAACATCGAAAGAATGGTCGCCCAAGATCGCGGCGCAGGGCTGCTTGGTGATCGACAATTCCAGCCAGTGGCGCATGGACCCCGACGTTCCGCTCGTCGTGCCAGAGGTCAATCCAGACGCGGCCATGGGCTATAAAAAGAAAATGATCATTGCCAATCCAAATTGCTCAACCGCGCAATTGGTTGTGGCCCTCAAGCCATTGCATGATTTGGCGAAGATCACCCGCGTGGTGATCTCAACCTATCAGTCGGTCTCTGGCACAGGCAAAGAAGCCATGGATGAATTGTGGACCCAGACACGCGGCATCTTTGTCAATGATCCGGTGAAAACCGAAGTCTATCCAAAGCAAATTGCCTTTAACGTCATCCCGCATGGCGGCGATTTCATGGAAGACGGCTATACGACCGAAGAATTCAAATTGGTCGCCGAAACCAAAAAAATGCTGGACCCCACCATTAAGGTGACGGCGACTGTGGTGCGCGTACCCGTTTTTGTGGGTCATTCTGAGGCGGTTAACATTGAATTTGAAAACCCCATCAGCGAGGAAGCCGCCCGGGAAGCTTTGGAAGAAGCACCCGGTTTGGTGGTCATGGATCGCCGTGAAGCCGGTGGCTATATGACGCCAGTTGAAGCAGCCGGCGAATTCCCCGTCTATGTGTCGCGCATCCGCACCGACCCGACGGTTGAGAACGGTTTGGCCATGTGGGTTGTTGCCGACAATCTGCGCAAAGGTGCCGCACTCAATGCGATCCAGATTGCCCAATTGCTTGTCGAGCGTGGTGCGTTCGAGAAAAAATTGACCGTGGCGAGTGCCTAACACGATAGCCTAATAATACCCCTTTTGCTTTGTGCTTGGCGGGGTAGCGCTGGGCACGAAGGGGGAATGATGACACTGGTTGAGCGTAGAAGGTTGCAACCCGCATTTTGGGCGGCATTGTCCGCCTATGTCATGTGGGGCCTATTGCCGGCCTTCCTGCACTTGTTTGCCCACATCCCCCCTCTGGAAGTGACGGCCCAGCGGATTGTTTGGACTTTGCCCTGCGCTTTCCTTGCCGCTCTGGTATTTGGAGGCTTTGCCTCCCTGCGGGTTAGTTTACGGACTTTAGGGCTATTGGCCTTATCTGCGGCGCTGATTGGCGGCAATTGGCTACTTTATGTCTGGGCAGTTGGCCAAGATCGGATCGTGGAATCGAGCCTTGGCTATTTCATCAATCCGCTGATCAATGTCTGTATGGGCGTGGCTTTCTTTAAAGAAAAGCTGACCAAGTGGCAGATTGGCGCTTTGGCTTTGGCACTCTTGGGCGTGCTTAACCAAACTTTTCTGGTCGGTGCTTTCCCCTATGTGGCCTTAGGCTTGGGCTTCTCATTCGCGCTTTATGGCTTGGTTCGCAAGCTAGCCCCGGTTCAGCCCGCAGCGGGCCTGTTTTGGGAATCAGCTCTTCTCTTCTTGCCCGCCCTGATCATCATTTTCTGGCATATTCAGGCAGGCGGCCCTGTCATGGGCGGCTCACTGAGCATGACAGGCTTATTGATTTTGCTGGGGCCTGCAACTGCGATCCCATTGATTTTATTTGCAACTGGGGCACGTGGCCTTAAGCTAACGACTTTAGGACTGCTGCAATATCTGGCTCCAACCCTACAATTCAGCACAGGCCTAGCTTTGGGGGAGCATTTCACCCCAGCCCATGGGATAACCTTTGCTCTGATCTGGGCAGGACTGGCGCTCTATAGCGTCGCAACCTTCCAATCCAGCAGGAAGACCGCCACAGAAACGCCCTAGGCCAAAAACGAAAAAAGGCCCCAGCCAGAAAGCCGGAGCCCAAAAAGTTTTTCGCATGCAGGGGACCTAAAAGAAGGTCATAATCCTGTTAGCAAGCAATGTGCCATGAATTGTTTGGTTGCGAAAGAGGAAAAATACGTGGTTGACAGTTAGTTGATGTCCCAAAACGCAACATGTGTCTTAAGTCTGAACAAATTTGGTCATTATCCTGGTGTAAGTGGCCAAACCCTGCCCAATCCTTCGTCATTTGGTCTTTGTTAGCTTTTTCTAACCATGTTTTACATGCAAACTATCTTCAATCGAGGTTAGGTTATGGCCATGCATGTAACGATCTTTGAAACCGGCCGACCGCCTGAACCGATTCGCGGCGCGTTCCCTACCTATCCTGCCATGTTGGAAGCCCTCTTGGCCCCGCATATCCCAGCCCTCACTTGCGAGGTCGTGCAGGTTCTGGACGGGCAAGCCTTACCAAATCCGGGCGAGGTCGAAGCCGCGCTGATCACAGGATCGCCCGCGGGTGTGTATGATGATTTTGCTTGGATTGCCGAACTGAAAACTTGGATCCAGCGCGCCGGTGAACATAAAGTCCCGCAAGTTGGCATTTGTTTTGGCCACCAGCTCATGGCAGAAGCTTTTGGTGGGCGGGCGCATAAGGCCCCCCAAGGCTGGGGCCTAGGCCGCCATACCTATCACGTCGCCGCCGAAGAGCCTTGGATGGGCGGAACTCGACAGCGCCTACACTTAGCGGTCAGTCACCAAGACCAAGTGCTGGAACCGCCCAAGACGGCTCGCGTCATCGCGCAATCGGATTTCACGCCTTATGCGGCTTTGGTTTATGACGATGTGCCTGCTTTATCGTTTCAAGGCCATCCGGAGTTCTGCCCGCGATTTGCCGATGCGCTTATTCGCTCGCGACGGGGCACGCGCTTTTCTGAGGATATGGCCGATGCTGCTTTGGCAAGCCTCAACGCGCCGCTTGATGGGGATGTGGTTGCCGCTTGGGTAGCGGGCTTCTATACCCATGCCTTGAACGAACGGCGAGCCAAACAGGAACGCGCAGCAGCTTAAAAGAGCGTCGCGGCCAAACTGGGGTCACCCATCGCCATAAAGCCGCAATTTCTGCATTCTTCTTGGATCTTCCCATAGTGGAATGCTTGGCCATTTAGGTCCAACATGGCCCCGCCTGCCGCGGTCAAAACGCCATCCCCGGCTGCCGTGTCCCATTCCATGGTCGGTCCAAAGCGGGGATAAAGGTCGCCTTGACCTTCAGCGATCAAGCAGAACTTTAAGGAAGAACCTCGGCGCACAAGTTCCCTGACGTGGATTTTTTTCAAAAAGGCCTCAGTCGCCGAATCTGGATGCGAGCGTGAGGCCAAAACTGAGAGGCTATCTTCAGCCTCACGTGTTTTAATTGGGTGCCAAGTGCCTTGAGGGTCGAGGCGCCACGCACCGCGAGAAGCCATCCGACAATCTCCGACCCAGGAGACGCCAGTTTCCGGCATATAAACCACCGCCACGGCCGGCCTGCGACCAGTCAAAAGAGCGATGTTGACGGTGTAATCGGGGTCGCCTGACACAAACTCGCGCGTACCGTCGAGGGGATCAATCAGCAGAAAATCCCCGTCTGGATTGGCAAGAACTTTGGGACCGTCCTCCCCTTCTTCGCTGATCACTGGGACATGGGGTAAAAGCTCTGTCAAACCCTTGAGAATAATGTCGTTAGAGGCCAAATCGGCGGCAGTAACAGGCGAACCGTCCGACTTTGCGTGTGATTGGATGCCCTTGTGCTTGACCGTCAGTATCGCGCCACCCGCGCGCCGCGCCAATGCCTCAAGCGCAACAACAAGCGCATCTGGAACCCGTGAAATCATTCTGTCAGGCTGGTTCATATCAATCACAAAAGAAGGCGGCAAACTGGTGTGACGGACGTCATGACAGGATTTTGACGCGATGAATATAGGGCTTAATCGAGGCTCGACACGAATGTTGCGACACGATTGATCCAGGCCGCGGCCTCGTCAGAGCTATAGGGCTTAGCCGGGCTATGCCCCCAAACTGGTCCGGGCCAAGCTGGATCGCCCACATGCCGACCAACGATATGGATATGAAGTTGGCGCACCATATTGCCCAGAGCGCCAATATTGACCTTATCAACCCCCGGCAGGCCGCCGACCAAACTGCCGAGTGCTAGGATTTCCTTCCACGCCTGCTGCCCATCTTCTGGCGTCAAATCAAACAATTCCACAGCACCAACGACACGCGGCACCAGCACCAGCCACCGATAGCGCGAGTCATTCATCAGCCGCACGTCGCACAAGCAAGATTGCGCCACAAAAAGCGTATCGGCCTCTAGTCTCGGGTCGAGTGAGAATGCCATTTAGCTGATGAAACTCGATCGCAGCGGGATCGCAGCCCAATAGTCAAACTCTAGGATAGCGTCGGGGCTTTCAGGTCCTTGGAAATCATAGGCTGAGACATTTTTTGTCGCAATCAAGCGCAGCCGCAGGGCACCATGGCCATTGCTTAACAGCGCTTTGTCGAGAACCTCGCTCCACGCATAAATCGTATCGCCGGCGAACAAAGGATTGATGTGCCTTCCGGCATTAATGGCCAGAATTTCGGCAGCATTGGCCAGTCCATTAAATGCCAAGGCACGCGCGATTGAGATCACAACACCGCCATAAATCAACCGCTTACCTTGTTTGGATTGGGCTTGGGCGACAGAGTCAAAATGCACCTTTGCCGTGTTTTGATACAGGCGCGTCGCAATCTGGTGCTCGGCCTCTTCGACCGTCATCCCATCAACATGGTCGATGCATTCCCCGATCTGATAATCTTCAAACGCGTAGGGCGAGCCTGCCAATTCAGAATCATAAGTCCCAGACCAAGCCGGAACGGGAGCTGGTAAATCATGGGGCGCAACGAAGGCGGGCAATTGCGGGATAACCGGCGTTGGCGCTGGCGCGCTGGGGTCGCCCTTATGGACCATCACCCAACGAACATACGTGAGGATGGCTTCGCCCTGCTGATTGAAGCCGGTCGTCCGGACGTAAACAACGCCTGTCTTGCCATTGGAGTTTTCTTTAACGCCAATGACTTCAGAAATGGCCGACAAGGTATCGCCGGGGAAGACGGGGCCAAGGAAACGACCATCCGCATAGCCCAAATTCGCGACCGCATTTAGGCTGATGTCGGGAACTGTTTTGCCAAACACCGTATGAAACACCAAGAGAGGGTCAATGGGTGCGGCATCTAAGTCACCGTCACGCGCAAAGGCATCTGAGCTATAAAGCGCATAGCGCGAGCCTGTTAGCGCGGTATAAAGCGCGACATCGCCCTCTGTGACAGTCTTTGGGGTCGCGTGCCGCAAAACCATGCCGACATGGAAATCTTCAAAAAATAGTCCCGGATTTGATTTGGTCATCAAGCAGCCTTTCTCGGCTTTGGTTAGCGAGCCAAAGGCCTGCCTGCAAGGCTTTGAAGCGCTTGGGGCTGGCGACCGAAGGTCACAAGTCCGACATTCAATCAGGTCACTTCTTTGGGCCCCAGTTTAGGTTGCTAGTAATGCTTCACCCCTTTGGGACGGCCAAAAGTGGTTGAAAGGGGATTTAACGCGATAATGCATGCCGCGGGACATAGCGCTTAGGCCCAAAACGGCCTATATCTTGGGCTCTAGGGGTCCTTTTTGGGGGTAATGATTTGAGCTCAGGATTATTGGCGCTGTTGGACGATGTCACAGCGATCGCGAAAATTGCGGCAGCAAGCTTGGATGATGCAGCGGCTCAAGCGGCAAAGGCCGGTAGCAAGGCCGCAGGAAAAGCGGCTGGCATTGTGATTGACGATGCTGCTGTTACGCCGCGCTATGTCGTTGGCTTTGCCTCGGAACGCGAGCTCCCCATCATTGGCAAGATTGCTTGGGGCTCGCTTAAAAACAAGATGATCATCCTGCTGCCGGGTGCCCTGTTCCTAAGCTTCTTTGCCCCTTGGATTATCACACCGCTCTTGATGTTGGGCGGAGCCTATCTGTGCATGGAAGGCTATGAGAAGGTAATGGACCTTGTCCGCCCCCATGACGACCACGGCGAGGATGACGCCACAGATGCGGGTGACAAGACCTCTCTTGAGCTTGAGAATGAGAAAGTGGCCAGTGCAATCAGGACCGATTTCATTCTATCCGCAGAAATCATGGCCATTACGCTATCCACCGTCGCAACCGCGCCACTTTGGTTGCAGGGTGGCGTATTGGCCGTTGTCGGCATCGGCATGACGGCCTTGGTCTATGGGGCCGTCGCACTGATCGTGAAGGCGGACGATGCAGGTGCGGCCATGGCGCGCTCTGCCAATGGCGCGATTGCAGCCTTTGGGCGCGGCCTCGTTTTAGGCATGCCCGTGTTTTTGAAGGTCCTCAGCTACATTGGCATGGTTGCCATGCTGTGGGTTGGCGGCGGCATTATGGTGCATGGCCTCTATGAGCTTGGCTACCCCACACCCGAGAAGGTGATCCATGGGTTCGCGACGTCGGTGGCGGCAAGTGTCCCAGCGCTGTCAGGCTTTGTGACCTGGCTCGTGAGCGCGGCAATTGCTGCAGTAATTGGCTTGGTTATTGGCGCGATTGTCGAACCAATCGCCCATAAAGCCTTGGTCCCCGCCTTTGGCCGCGTGAAGGGCTTATTCGGCCCCAAAGCTTGAGGTTACGGGCTTAGAGCTGCTTGACCTAAATGCCTGGATGGTTCATTTGTTATAACAAATGACAGCCGTGCATTCTCCTTCGCGTCATGTTTGCTCTGCAGCCAGTGCGCCCACCACGTGGTATCACGCATCAGCAAAGCGTCCCTTTGCCCGCACCATACCCCTTATTGGGGAAGTGTGGGCAGATGTAGTTATCGTAGGGGCGGGCTTTACCGGCATATCAGCAGCGCTTGATCTGGCCAAAGCCGGACTAAAAGTTGTTGTTCTTGAAGCCAACGAAGTTGGTGCGGGTGCTTCTGGCCGAAATGGTGGCCTTACCTGTTCTGGCTGGCGGCATGACCAGAAATGGCTTGAAGCACGCATGGGCCGCGAGGATGCGCGTAAGCTATGGTTACTCGCCGAGGATGCCAAAGCAGACCTTCTGGCACGTATGGGGGATTTGCAAATTGAGGCAGATTGGGCTCCGGGGCAAATCTTTGCCGCGCACACTCCGGGCCTGATGCGAGACTTGGATGAAGACGCGGACTTTATGGCGCGCGCGTATGGCTATGAACGGCCCCAGCGGCTGGATCGCGAGCAAGTTGAGGAGGCGCTTGGAACCTCTGCATACCATGGCGGCTGGCGCGACCCATCGGCTGGGCACCTGCACCCACTCAAGCTCCTCTATGGCCTGACGCAAGCGGCCCTCGTCGCCAAAGCAGATCTGCATGAGAACAGCCGCGTCCTTGAAATTGGGGTCAAGGGCCGCAAGCGATTTGCCAGAACCGCAAATGGTCGGGTCGTCGCGGAGCATATCCTCTTGTGCGGCGATGGCTATTTGGATGGCATAGAACCCGATGTTGAAGCGCGGGTTCTGCCAATCGGCAGCTTTGTCGTCGCAACCGAGCCCTTACCGATCGCCAGCCCAATTTTGCCGCACCATGATTCGGCGATGGATACGCGCTTTGTCGTCAATTATTGGCGCAAGACAGCCGATCATCGCTTGATATTTGGCGGGGGTGAAAAATACACGCCAAGCTGGCCGAAAGACGTTGAAAGCTTCGTGCGGCGCAATCTGGTCAAAATCTATCCCAGCCTCAGCGCCATTCAGGTTACCCATGCTTGGGGTGGCGCACTCGGCATCACCCCAACCCGACTGCCTTTTTTGCGTCAAGTGCGGCCCGGCATTCTGTCCGCGTCTGGTTACTCGGGTCAAGGCGTTGTTTTGGCACCCTATTTTGGGCGCATTCTTGCGGCATGTGTTTTGGGTCAACAGCGTGACTATGACGTGCTGGAACGTATGCCCGTACCCCATTTCCCAGGTGGCCGAGCGCTCCGCTGGCCGCTTTTGACCGCAGCCATGTCTTGGTATGCGCTTCGAGATAAACTACCGTGATGCGATGCCACGGCTGAGGAGGCCAAAACGTGAAGCTCTCTAATCCACGCCTGCTCCGTACCCAATGTCTCATTGATGGCCAATGGATCGGCGACGGCGATGAAGAAATTTTCAACCCCGCAACCGGGGCTGTTTTGGGCAAAGTCCCCAGACTGGGTCACGAGGCGGCCGAAGAAGCTGTCGCCGCGGCCAATGCCGCTTTACCTGCTTGGCGCAGCCAAACAGCGAAAGAAAGAAGCGCCATTCTACGCAAATGGTTTGACCTGATCATGGCCAACCAAGAAGATTTGGCGCAGATCTTGACAGCAGAACAGGGCAAACCACTAGCCGAAGCACGCGGCGAAATCGCTTACGCCGCATCTTTCATTGAGTTTTTTGCCGAAGAGGCCAAGCGCATCCACGGGGAGACGCTTCCATCACCAAAGGCCGATGGCCGCATCATGGTCTTGCGCCAGCCTTTAGGCGTCGTGGCAGCCATCACGCCTTGGAATTTCCCGGCGGCCATGATTGCACGCAAAGTAGGTCCCGCGTTGGCAGTAGGCTGCACCATGGTTCTAAAGCCCGCCCCAGAAACCCCGTTCACCGCGCTCGCCCTCGCGGATTTAGCTTGTGAGGCGGGCGTGCCAGCAGGGGTGTTGAACGTTGTGACGGGCGACGCCGTAGCAATCGGTCAAGCCTGGTGTTCAAGCGAGATCGTACGGGGGTTGTCGTTTACGGGCTCCACCCCGATTGGCAAACTTTTGATGCGCCAATGCGCTGATACCGTCAAAAAGCTGGGACTTGAGCTTGGCGGAAATGCGCCTTTCATCGTTTTTGATGATGCAGATATTGATGCGGCCGTAGACGGGGCAATGGCGTCTAAGTTCCGCAACATGGGCCAAACCTGCGTCTGTGCAAACCGGATTTATGTCCAAGAAAGCATTCATGATGCCTTCGTTGCCAAACTGACGGCCAAAGTCGCCGCCATGAAAGTGGGACCAGGGACCGAGGAAGGCGTCACGCAGGGCCCGCTCATCAATCGGGCAGCCCTTGCCAAGGTTCAAAGCCATGTCGCCGATGCCTTAGCCCAAGGCGCAAGCCTCCAAACAGGCGGCAAAGTCAGCTCCCTAGGGGGCACGTTCTTTGAGCCCACCGTGATCACGGGGGTGACCGCTTCAATGAAGTTTGCACAGGAAGAAACCTTCGGTCCGGTCGCGCCGATTTTCCGCTTCAAGACCGAGGCAGAAGTAATCGCTGCTGCCAATGATACGCCATTTGGTCTTCAATCCTATTTTTATACGAAGGATTTGGCCCGTGCTTTCCGGGTCGCTGAAGCGCTTGAATCGGGGATTGTGGGTGTGAATTCGGGGCTAACCTCGTCTGAAGGTGTACCGTTTGGCGGCATCAAACAAAGTGGCTTAGGCCGCGAAGGATCGCACCACGGTGTCGAAGAATATTTGGAACTCAAATACGTCTATCTCGGCGGAATCTCCTAAGCCGAAACTGTGCATAAGGTGCATCCAATCGCCCGGCGTTAATCTTTGTTAACCAATCTTAGCTTAGATTTAACGAAGTGAATCAAAACGAGTGGATGCGTACAGAAAGTGCCATTAGACTTGTCAGCCTTTTTGGCCCAATGGGGGCGTGATGTCGTGACCGCGGGCGGGGCCGCGGCCGTGGCCGGCTATTTGGCCTATCGCTATGGCAAGCAAAGGCGCGTTCCCATTTCGAGCCCCCGTGCCAGTGCCGCCATTGCAGCTTCGGGCTCGGTCGCCTTGGTTTGGCCAGATCATGATGATGGCGAAGGCTGGGGTGAACCCGAGGAGGAGGCCGACGCCTCAACGCGGGCGACGCTCCTCAAACGTTTGGATCTGAAAGCACAAAGCCCAACCGAAGAACCCAGTACCTTTGATATCTTAGAAGCCTTGGTTGCAGCGTCGGCTGAGCTTGGCACCCGCCTTACGCACTTACGTCAGCGGGGAGAAGCCTTCACCCTATCGGTTTTGGGACTTGAAGTTATGGGCAAGCCCCACGGGGCCAAAGCCATCGTCTGGCTGACCCCCGGTGCGGCTGCAGGCGATCTTGCCGGGGCTGGACAGGCGAGTTTCCCGGCTTGGCGAACCGATAGCCAAGGTGCCCTTTTATGGGCCAATACGTCGTATTTGAAGGCCGTTGAAGCGGTAGATCTTGAAGATGCACGCGCCCGGGATTGCGCGCTTGATCAAAAAGCGCGGGATGATGCGGCCCAAGCTGCCAAGGGCCAAGCCTCAACCCATACCAGAGCGGTTACGATTGATGGCAAACGTCGCATGTTGCGGATCAGTCTTTTTCCGGCCGACGACGGCGCCTCCGGCATTGCTTTTGATGTGACTGAAGAGATTGAGGTGCGCGATACCTTGGCCCGCGAAGCCAAAGCGCATGAGGAAACCTTAAACCATTTGACCGACGCGGTTGCGGTATTTGACTCCAGTCGCCGCTTGACCACGCACAATAGTGCTTTCTCTAACCTTTGGGGCCTTGAGGATGCGTGGTTGAACGATGGCCCGACCCACGGCGAATGGCTGGACAGGCTACGCCAGTCAGCCAAGATTGCAGCGACGCGCGACTTTGCTGCTTGGAAGGCAAAAGAGCTTTCGCATTATCAGGAACCCGGCCTGATCCCTGATGAGACTTGGACCATGCCTGATGGTCGTATTCTGCGCGTGGCTCGCCAGCGCCAGCCTTCAGGTGGTCTGTTGATCCTGTTTGAGGACATCTCCGATAAGATGGGTCTGCAAGCTCGGTTCAAAACATTGATCGAGGTGCAGCGCGCCACCTTGGACAAGCTTGGCGAAGGCGTGGCGGTGTTTACCGCGGATGGACGGCTCTCCTTAGCCAATAGCGCGTTTGCGCGCATGTGGGGCCTCGACCAAAGCTTCTTAGAAGCACTACCCGAATTTGACTTGGTTGCAGAGCGTGCAATTCTGGTCCATCGCGACCCTGTGTTTTGGAGTGAACTAAAGGCCCGGATCTCCGATCCCTCGCCCCGTTCACGACAAGAGAAGCAGGGTGAATTTGTTTGCGCCGATGGCACGAGCCTGACTTGGCTGACCCGCCCCCTGCCCGATGGCGCGACGCTGGCGGCCTTTGCCGATGTGACTGCTGCGCGCGAAGTGGAAACTGCCCTGCGCGATAAGGCGGCAGCTTTCCAAGACGCCGACCGCCTAAAAACAGAGTTCGTGCGGAATGTGAGTTATCAATTGCGTACACCGCTTACGACAATTGGCGGCTATGCCGAACTCTTGGCGGCGGGTGTTGGCGGCACATTGACTGAAGCCCAGTCAGATTATCTGAACTCAATCAGCATTGCGTCCAGCCAGCTTGAAAAGCTGATCGAGAATATTCTCGACCTCGCCATGATTGATGCCGGGCAAATGTCGCTAGACTTGGGCGACGTCAATCTGGCCGAAACCCTTGAAGTCACGGCAGAGATCGCGCGGACCAATTCCGTCAACGACCAAGTGCGGATTGTGGTTGAGTGCGACGAAAGCGCTGGGATCATTCGGGCAGATAAGGCGCGCATCCGGCAGATTTTGTTCAATCTGGTATCCAATGCGCTGCGCTTTACGGGCAAAGGCGACACCATCACGATTGGTGCGCGCCGCTTTGACGATACGGTTCGGCTGTGGGTCAGCGATACGGGGCCCGGCATTGATATGGCGCGGCAAGCATCTGCCTTTGAAGGCTTTGCCGATGGCGACCGGCGGGCGGGCGTCAGTCTCGCTTTGGTCAAGCGCTTTGTTGAACTACATGGCGGCTGGGTGTCTTTGGCCTCTCCCAATGCCAAGGGGGTTACCGTGTCTTGCTATCTGCCCGCAAAAGCTACGCATTTGCATGCAGCACCCGAACTCGATCTTGTGAGTTAAACTGGGCCTTAGGCACGCTCCAAAGCGGGGCTTTCACCTTGATGGCTGGCAATGGCCCCCGCGAGAGCCGCTTCAATGCCTTTCGCCAAGGATTCAGGCGTGACAGGCTTTGCAATATGGACGTCGCACCCGGCCTGTAAGGCCTGCTCGACATGTTCTTTCATGGCATTCGCGCTGAGCATGGCAATGGGTGTGCGGGGGAGGTTGGCGGTCAATTCATAAGCACGGATTGCCTGTGTCGCCTTCAAGCCATCCATTTCAGGCATCTGCATGTCCATCAAAACGACATCAAACTTATCCGCTTGGAAAGCCTCCAAGGCCTTCACGCCATTTTCCACCACGGTGAGGTCCACGCCATAGGGCTGCAAGATCATGGCCACAACGCGTTGATTGGTTGGGTGATCCTCGGCCAATAGAATGCGCAAGAGGCGCTCTGCCTCGCCCGAGGCTGCCACATTTTGCTTTGGCACGGCAGGCTGCATCGTGCGTAGGATGTCAAATGCATCCAGTGGCATAGACCGTTTCAGCGGCAGCTTTACGGTAAAGGTTGAACCTTGGTTGGGGATCGACACGACGCTGATAGAGCCGTCCATCATCTCTGACAGGGCCTTACAAATGGACAGGCCAAGGCCTGTGCCACCAAATTGGCGGGTGATCGATCCGTCGGCTTGTTCAAAGCGATTGAACAAGCGGGCGCGGGCTTCTTTGTCAAACCCGATACCCGTGTCGGAAACCTTGACGACTAAGGTCGCGACTTCCTCATCGACTTCGGGCTCGATCACATCGACCTGAACCGTAACCTGGCCCTCTTTGGTGAACTTAACCGCGTTCGAGGCGAGGTTCGAAACGATCTGGCGAATGCGGACAACATCGCCTTTGAAAAGCCCGCGTGCGGTATCCCCAAAGCTCAAGCTGAATTTGAGGAATTTCTCTGTCGCGGCTGTCTGCATCAAATGCACAGCCGCCTCGATTGCTTCGACAAGATCGAACGTGTCGACTTGAAGGGTTAACTTGCCCGCTTCGATCTTGGACACGTCAAGGATGTCGGTCAAAAAGCGCTCAAGCGTCTGGCCCGATTGACGGATGAGGCTAACCATTTCGAACTGCTCATCGCTGAGCGGGGTCCGGCTCAAAGCCCCAGCCAAACCAATGACCCCATTGAGAGGCGTACGAATCTCATGGCTCATGTTGGCGAGGAATATGCTTTTGGCTTTGCTGGCAGATTCGGCTGCAGCCCGGGCTTGGCGAATTGCAGCCTCAGACCGACTATTTCGAAGCACATAAGCTAATTGATGGGTTATCAGACGCCAATTGATCGGCTTGACGACAAAGGAGGTCGCGCCAGCGGCAAAGGCCAAATCAATCGCCTCCATGTCGTCGCGCCCGGTAATTACGACCACCGGCAGACCCATCAAGCGCGGGTCGCGGCCCATGGCTTCCATCAGCTCAAAGCCATTCATATTCGGCATGTCGAGATCGACGAGCGCAACGTCAAAGTCACCTTTACGCAAAGCTTCCAGCGCAATCAGCCCATCCTCTGCAACACTTACCTCGATACTGGGGCTCGTCAGGTGCGAGACGGCAAATTCACGCAGGATGGGATCGTCGTCCACAACCAAGACCCGTGCAAAGTCTGTTCGGACGAAATGATCGATGCTTGCGGCGGGCGAACTCATATGGGCACCCAGTCCAGAAGGCCAGTCTCAAAGGTCGTACCAGCCAGTCCAACAGGGCAACGCAGCCGGGCGGGCACGCGCAAGCTGCTTGGCTGCATGCGTCGCTCAGTTTGTAGCATTTGGAGAGGCGTCAAGCACTGCACCATTGCGTTTATGAATCCCATACCGAACAAAATTGCCCACGTTTTTCGGTAAAATCTCGCAGAAACTCCTTAACTTTGGGTCAAGCGAACGGAGGTTTTTTTATTCAAGTCTTTGGTATCAGTCAGAAAATCTAGAGTAGTGAGGACTTCAAGTCCCAAAAAGGCGAAAGAGCCAATTGCCCGAGCCAAATGCTGGATTGTTTTCGCGCAACAGGGGAATATCACACTGTATTTGAATGAAAAATTTTACGTTACCGATAAGGAAGCGATTTCTTCTCGTAATTGCCCAATGCCGAGGTTTTCATGGGAAGAGATTGGGAGAACCTCAGGATGTGCAGCGGGACGCTTCTTGAGGGCCTCTTTTGTGACAGCAAGAACCGCATCCAGCTCCCCCTTCTTCAATTTATCAACCTTTGTCAGGATGATTTGATACGACAAGGCAGAACTATCCAGCATGCGCATGACGTCCAGATCATTGGGTTTTAACCCATGGCGGCTGTCGACCAGAACAAAGGCCCGCTTCAACGTGGCGCGGCCACGCAAGAAGTCACGCGTTGCCTCGTTCCAGCGCGCGATCTCTGCCTTTGATGCCACCGCATGGCCATAGCCGGGTAGGTCAACAATCCGAATACGCTCGACCTCATCCTTGCCGGCAATGGCAAAGAAGATCAGCTCGCGGGTGCGCCCAGGTTCTGACGATGCCCGGGCCAGACCTTTGCGCCCGACCAAGGCATTTACCAAACTGGACTTGCCGACATTGGACCGACCGGCAAAGCACACTTCGGGTGCCCCCATGGGCGGCAAGTCCGACATGGTCTTAGCGGCCCACAGGAAGCGCGGCTCCAAGCGAAACAAGCGTTCCCCCGGTGGGAGGTCACGCATAGGAGCCATTGGTTCAGACATAATCAGGCGGTCTTTTTCTTGCCGAGTTTAGCAAAGAACTCGTCAATTGGGTTAGAAGTACCTGACCGCTTCGAGATCACATATTGCTGCACGATCGTCAGCAGGTTTGACCAAGTGTAATAGATCACGAGGCCCGAACCAAAGCCTGCGAATACGAAGACGAAGATCCACGGCATGAGCGCAAAAATTTGTGCCTGCAACGGATCGGTCGCGGTCGGCTGCATCTTCTGCAACAACCAGAACGACACACCATAGAGGATTGGCCAAGCACCAATCGCCAAGAAGGTGCCGATAATGGGGATCGCCGTCGGGTCATAGGGTAGCAGACCGAAGAGATTGAAGATCGTGGTTGGATCTTTGGCCGACAGGTCAGAAATCCAGCCGTAGAAGGGCGCATGACGCAATTCTAGCGAAATCGAGAGAACCTTAAACAAGGCAAAGAAGATCGGCATTTGTAGCAAAGCTGGAATACAGCCCGCGACCGGATTGATCTTCTCTGTCTGATAAAGCTTCATGGTCTCTTGCTGCTGACGCTGCACATCGGCGGCAAAGCGCTCTTTGATCTCCGCCATTTTGGGGGCGAGATCGCGCAGTTTCGCAAAGCTCTTATAGCTGGAATAAACCAAGGGGAAGGTCACGACCTTGATCACAACGGTGACCATAAGAATGGCAATACCGATATTATTGCCGATCAAGCCATTGAAGAACATCAGCATGGCGTAGAATGGCTTGGTCAGGAACCAAAACATCCCCCAGTCGACGGCATCCTGAAAGCGCTGCAGCCCGAGTTCTTGGCCAAGAGTGCGCAATTCCGACACGCGCTTTGAGCCTGCATAGAGGTGCTGGGTTGTGGTCAAGGTTTGGCCCGCACCCAAGGCAACAGGTGCGGCAATGAAGCTGGCTTCAAACACTTCTTCATTCGGCAATTGGGTAACTTTGTAAGCTCCGTCCACCTTGGCCTTTTGATCGGGAATCAGGGCCGAAAGCCAATATTTGTCGGTGATGCCGAGCCAACCACCGGTACTGGCTTGTTGCAGAGCCTCACCCTTCTCCAGCTTTTGGTAGCTCATCAATTTCAGTTTGCCATCAAATACGCCAACCATGCCTTCGTGGTTGATCCCATTCGGTGGCTCTTTTGGCTTTGCATGACGACGTATCGCGCCATAAGGCTGCAGCGTCACGGGTGCCGCACCGGCATTCACAACGGTATCTGTAACGGTGAATAGATAATTCTTATCCACCTTCACGACACGCTTAAACGTCAGGCCTTGCCCATTGTTATAGGTCAGGGTGATGGGTGTCGTTGGCGTTAGCTTTTCGCCAGGAGTGGCTTGCCAGACCGTGTTAGGCCCCGGCAAAGCGCCAGCGCTGCCATCGGGAGCTGTAAAGCCAAAGAAAGCATAATAGCCATCGGCCGTGCCTTGCGGGTGCAACAACGTCACCGCTTTGGAATCTTTCTTGATGGTTTCATCATAGCGCTTCAGCACCAAATCATCGAACCGACCACCCAAAGTCGAGACTGTCCCGCTGACAGCGTCCGCATCAATGCCGATACGTTGGCTCAAGCCCAAGGCATCGGGACGGCTGACAGGTTGTCCCGCAGCGGCCGCGGCTTGCACGGGTGTGACAGCTGGTTGCGCCGCAGCAGATTTTTGCGCCGCGGCTTGGGCTTCCTGCTTTTGCGCCATCTCTGCCATACGCGCCTTCTCGCGCGGCATCTCATAAAAATATTGGAAGCCAAGCAAGATCGCTAACGACAAGCCGATCGCGATTGCGAGGTTCTTGGTATCAGGCGCTGAGGGTGGCGGAGACATAGGAGACGGGGACATTGGGGTCCTTGCTATCAGCTTCTAAGATGTGGCTGTGGCGGGTGTAACAGGCGGAGAGGCAGACTTTGCGGACAGCCTTAAGAACAGGGTGGTCAAGTCGTCAAGCAAGGCGGGCCATTCCACTGTCACAGTTGCAGTACGCGCGACTGCTACATAGTCAAAACCAGGGCGACCATGAAGAGGCAATAGCTGTAACATCGCTGCGCGCAGACGGCGGCGGGCCCGATTGCGGCTGACCGCATTGCCGACTTTCTTTGAAGCCGTCAGACCATAACGGATGAGGCCTTTGGATTGGGCGGCTGCATCGGAAGTCTGACGGACCTGCAATAACACAAATCGCCCAGCGGCCTTACGACCCTGAGCGACATGCAAAAACTGACGACGAATGGTCAGCCGATCAATAATGGCAGGCGGACTATCGGACATGAGACTGCCCAGGCCGCCGGAACCCTTAAGCGCTCAGACGCTTACGGCCTTTGGCGCGACGACGGGCCAAAACCAGACGGCCGCCTTTGGTGGCCATACGGGCGCGGAAACCATGGCGACGAGCGCGGACGAGGTTAGATGGTTGAAACGTGCGTTTCACGACAGTTACTCCTGGCGGACAACCGCCTTGATCGAGAAGAAATTTGAACGCGCGCTGTTACAGAGCGCTTGGCTAAGAGTCAATCTCTGCGCGCAGGCAGAGACTGGGTTTGGCGACCTAGAACTGCTTTCTGAAACTCAGCTCCACAGAACGGCCACGCGGGGTCAGCAAGGCCTTTTGGTAGGCCTCAGGTGTATTGCCGGCAGAGTCGCGGACAATCTGGGCAGAGTCAGTCAGATTATCGACCCGGAGAATGAGGCGTGACCCCTTCAAGAAAGGTGCCTTTTTGACCCATTGCGGCCGCGCTTCAAAATTCAAGAAGCCGCGCAGATTGAAGGTGAGCTGATCGTCGAAATAGAGGTCGGTGGCACCTGGGACGCCACTTGCGCTTGCGATGATTTTGCTCTCACCGCGCCATTCGCCAAAGGCTCGGAAGCCGATCCCCATATAGGACCATCCCCCATTGAATTCGACCGTATGACGGCGCGCCCCACCGCCATCGTCGACGGCCGCCCCGTCAAGCAGATCAAGCTTGGGCAGATTGGGGGCCAAAACGATGGAGTCTTCCAACTTGATGGAATGGAAGATGGAGATGCTCCAGCGGCCTGCTTGACCACCTGGTCCGCCACCCGGACCGCCGCCAAAGCCGCCACCGCCAAAACCGCCGAAGAAGACACCCGGCGGGGGACCGCCGCGTCCACCACCGAAACCACCAAAGCCCCCGGGGCCACCCGCAGCCGGTGTTGACGATGGCGCAGAAGCGGGGCGCTGACCTGTTTGTTGATTGGGTTGACCAGGGGCTGCGGCAGGCGCTTGCCCGTCGCCAGATTGCGGCCGATTTGGCCGAGTGCCGGCGGCACCTGCTTGGCCAGTTGTTGTCGAACTTGCGGGTGCGGGGGGCCGTTGCCCACCGCCAAAACCGATCGGGGGACCACCTGCGCCACGCCCAATCTGGGGACCAAAACCTTTGGAGAAGGAGAATCCATAGCGCAAAATCGTGCTGTCGGCAGAGTCGTAATTGATCGGCCGCTGGTCAATTCCAGTTAGAACGCCCGCACTATTGCGCTCAAATCGCCTTGGATAGGCTGCCTCAAGCGCCGGGGTCAGCAAAGGGAAGGAAGCGATCGTGTCTTCGCTCGTATTTACGGCATAGCTCAGCGTCAGATCGAGGCCTTCAAACTTGGCGGGCGAATAATTGACGCTGAAGGTGGTATCGGCTCGGCTTTCGGCTTTCAGGGCCGAATTTCCGCCACTGGTGCGGTTGACCAGCACCGTCTGCCCACTTTGGAAGTCAAAGACGGCAGAACCCGGCGTCACCAAAACAGGATTACCCAATTGCTGGATGCTGGGTGCAGCTTCTGAAGCATCATAGGCAACAGAGAGGCGGACATTGCTGAGGGGGGACCAATTCACGCCCAGCCCACCGCCTTGCAATCCGCCAAAATCAGATAAATCGGTATAAAAGCCATTCACACTCAGGCTCAGATCACCAAAACTCTCGCCGAAGCCAGAGCGACGGCTGGTGATCGGAATCGAGAGATTGCCGCGCCCGGTAACATCACCGCGGCTGAGATTGGTGAAGGTGGTTAGGCCATTACGCACCGATTCTGACTCGAGCTGGCGATCTTGATAGCCAATACGGAACGACCCACGGATTGGGCCCGCAGGCACATCAATCATTGGGCCAGTGGTGTTGTAAATGACCTCATAGACGGTCGCGGTGGAATTGGCTGTTTGCGCGGCGGCCAAAGGCGAGACGGTTCTCGTGTCCGACTTGGTTTGATCGGCAGAACCTGTAGCTGTCCATTGCCAGCCATCTGTTGTGCCATTGACGGTCACGGCAGCGCGCGACGTGTCAATCTGCGAATTGCGCTGAATGAATGCATTGGCAACGGGCAGCCCTGTTGGGCTTACCGCCAGACCCAGCAGACTTTGGCTTTCATTGGAATCGAAACGGAGGTCAAACGTCGCCCCCATCGATTTGCCAAAATTACGATTATAGCTGATCCCCAGCTCGGCTGCGTTTGTTTCGGGCAATAAAGTCCGGAAAGCGGTGCTCGTCGGCGATGCAGCACGACGGACACCACGATCGGCCTCCGTGACGCTGTTCTGGCTGGACACTTCGCTATTGATTGACAGACGGCCTTTAGCCCCGATGCTCAAAAGGCCCAGCTCAACTTCACCGCGCGACTGCTCTCCCTCAGCAGCGGTGCCGGCGGTGAGCTCTGTGGTGATCGCACGAAAATTATCTTTCAGAATGAAGTTGATAACCCGCTGATCGGCCGAATAGCCATATTGCAGGGCCGTAGCTTCCGGGAAAATCTCCACCCGCAAGATGGCTTCTGAGGCAAGGCCTTGGACATCGCGAAAACTACCGATCCGGCGACCATTCAACAGAATAACGGGCGGGCCACTGCCGCGTCCGCGTCCGGAACCGGCACGCGGACCCAAAGCCGCCAACACTTCAGCAATGTTTGATGCGCCAAGGGCGGTGATCTCAACCGGGTCCAAGGTCGTTTCTGGCACCGCATCGCCGGGGACTGAGTTTGGGCCGCGCTGGGCCCGCACGACGATTTCTTCAACCGGTTGCTCATCCTCGGTCACCGGCTGATCCACCGGCTGGGAGGTAACGGGCACCGCGGTTGCATTTGCAGGCTGAACCGTCGCGACCTGGGCCAAGGATGGCGTCGCTAATGCCAAAGGCAAAAGCGCAGCCGCGCTGCTTAAGAGTGCCAATCGAATGGACATCGGGGGGAGACCTATACTTCTTATTGGACGGCCCAAGGCCAGCCAGTTGGATTTTTGCTTAACGCGTTGAACGTGCCTATACGTTTATTCCGTCGCATAAGATGATGACAAAGTTGTTATAGCTGACATAGCGCCCTTTTTGGGGCCAAATCACCAAAAGTGCAGCCCTTACTAGGTCTCCATATAGGACTGCAATCTGAAGCTGAAAGATGATGGGCAGAGTCAACCGACATATTCTATTGATCGAGGGCCCCATCGGCGCTGGGAAAACCAGCTTGGCCATGCGCGTGGCGCAAGATCTTGAAGCTAAAGGAAAGGAAGCGCGCGCCTATCTCGAATTTGACCCGGATCATCCAATCCGTACCGAACAGGTGGATCGAGTGTCAGGCCGCGAACCAGACCCCAAAGCCTATGGGCTTGAACCTTGGGCGCGCCTGGCTGCACAATGCATCGTCAATCGCTCTATCATGCTGTTGGATGCAACCCTGATCCAAAACACCTTACTACCCGCCTTTGCCGCCGGCCTGCCCGACACACATATTCAGCAGCTCGCGTCCACACGCTTGACCGCCTTGTCCAAGGTCAACCCGCTGATCGTCTATCTGCATGTAGATGACATGGCCGCTCACCTCAAAAGTCTGCATGAGTTGAGTAGCCGAGATTGGTCGGCCCGAAATTTGGCTTGGATTGACGGGACCGAATGGGCGCGGGTCAGGCGACAAACCGGCATGACGGCCTTGATTGGCTTTCATGAAGCTTGGCAGAGCTGGGTGGAGGCTTGGCTGGCCGAACAGGGGGAAGCAAGCTTGGTCCTCCCCGCCCAAAGCGCAGAGATCGCCACCTTAAGCCAACTTGTTTTAAATCATGCAGCTAAAGCCAGCTAAATGAAGCTGTTTTTCCACTTCTCCTGACGAGAAACGTTGACGAAGCGGTCGCTCTCTTCCATGTCACAAAGACATTTTCTGGGGATGAGCATGGCAGGTCCACAAGCACACGATAAGCGGCCATTGTCGCCACACCTGCAAGTCTGGCGTTGGCACGTGACGATGGCGACATCGATTTTCCACCGGGCATCTGGAGTCGCCCTCTATCTGGGCGCTATGGTCCTGACAGCTTGGGTTGTGGCCCTAGCAAGTGGCCCAGCGGCCTACACAGACTTCATGTCGTTTTTGATGAACCCGCTATGTTTGTTGATCCTGTTCGGGATTACAGCCGCCGCCTGCTATCACTTGGCTAACGGCATACGTCACCTCGCTTGGGACGCCGGTAAAGGGTTTGACCCCAAAGTCTCAACCGCGACCGGATGGGCTACCATCATTGCTGGCGCAATCGGGGCTGTTTTGGTTTTTGCGCTTGCATTTTTGGCTTAGGGGGAGACGATGAACCACTCTTTACGCACGCCGCTATCGCGCGCTCGTGGTCTTGGATCAGCCAAGCATGGCGTCGGCCATTTTATCCAGCAGCGCGCAACCGCGATTTTCTTGGCCGTCCTGCTGCCTTGGTTCGCCTTGTCAGTGCTTTTGGGCACCGATGGCAGTTATGACAGTGTGGTGGGCTGGATGAAGCACCCATTGAACGCTGCCGGGACGGCTCTCCTCGTCCTGACCGGACTGTTCCATATGCGTCTTGGCATGCAAGTTGTGATCGAAGATTATATCACGGGCGCTGTTGCCCGCACTGTATCTTTGCTCGCCAACACGGCCATCCCCGCTATCTTAGCTGTTATCGCGATCCTTTCGGTCGCCAAAGTATTCGTTGGAGCTTAAGCCCATGACGGCCGACTATCAGTGGAATGACCATACTTTCGATGTAGTTGTTGTAGGTGCGGGTGGTTCTGGTTTGCGCGCCGCATTGGGTGCTGCTCAAGCTGGCCTGAAAACCGCCTGTATCTCGAAGGTCTTCCCAACTCGCTCACACACAGTTGCGGCGCAAGGTGGTATCTCGGCAGCTCTTGGCAATATGGGCGAAGATGACTGGCGCTGGCACATGTTTGACACCGTAAAAGGGTCGGATTGGCTGGGCGACCAGGATTCAATTGAGTATCTAACGCGCAATGCTCCTGCAGCGGTTTATGAGCTCGAGCATTGGGGTGTGCCCTTCTCGCGCACGGAAGATGGCAAAATCTATCAGCGTGCCTTTGGTGGCATGACCCGCAATTATGGGGAAGCGCCCGTCCAACGCACCTGTGCGGCGGCGGACCGTACGGGCCACGCCATCTTGCACACGCTTTATGGCAACTCACTCAAATATGATGTCGAGTTCTTCATTGAGTATTTCGCCCTTGATCTGATCATGGATGAAACCGGCGCTTGTATTGGTGTTACGGCATGGGAATTGGCGACCGGCAAGCTGCACCGCTTCCGCGCGCAGCGCACCGTTCTGGCCACGGGCGGCTATGGCCGGGCCTATTTCAGCTGCACCAGCGCCCACACCTGCACCGGTGACGGCAATGCGATGGTACTTCGGGCGGGTCTGCCCTTACAGGATATGGAGTTTGTTCAATTCCACCCAACTGGCATTTATGGCGCAGGCTGTCTGATTACCGAAGGGGCACGCGGCGAAGGCGGCTATCTGACCAATTCGGAAGGTGAGCGCTTTATGGAGCGCTATGCCCCGACCGTGAAGGACCTGGCTCCGCGAGACATGGTTTCGCGCGCGATGACGATGGAAATCCGCGAAGGTCGTGGCGTTGGCCCCGGCAAGGATCACATTCACCTGCATCTTGACCATTTGGACCCAGCCATTCTGGCCCAGCGCCTGCCCGGCATCTCCGAAAGTGCCAAGGTCTTTGCCGGTGTAGACGTCACGAAGGAGCCGATCCCGGTTCTGCCAACCGTGCATTATAATATGGGCGGCATCCCGACCAATTATCATGGCGAAGTGCTGACCAAAGTCGGTGGCGATCCAGACCAAGTTGTGCCGGGCCTTATGGCCGTCGGCGAAGCAGCCTGTGTGTCCGTACATGGGGCAAACCGTTTGGGCTCTAACTCCTTGATCGACTTGGTGGTGTTTGGCCGTGCTGTTGGCCTGCGTTGTGGCGAGACGGTCCAATCTGGGGCCCGTCAGCCTGAAATCACCAATGCCATGACTGACAGCCATTTGGCGCGTCTTGATCGCTTCCGCCAAGCCAAGGGCGGCACGCCCACTGCCGCATTGCGCCTGCAAATGCAAAAGGTGATGCAGAACCATTGCGCCGTTTATCGCGAAGGCCAAACCTTGGACGAAGGCTGCAAGGAGATGGACAAGGTGTTCTCTGGCGCACCCGACATTGCCATCACCGACCGCTCTATGATCTGGAACTCTGACCTTGCTGAAGCCATGGAATTCGACAATTTGTTGAGCCAAGCCATGGTGACCATGTATGGTGCCGCCAATCGGACCGAAAGCCGCGGGGCCCATGCGCGCGAGGACTATGCCGATCGTGACGACGTCAATTGGATGAAGCACACGCTGACCTGGTATGATGAAGCAACAGGCTCGGTCAAAATCGACTATCGCCCTGTGCATATGAATACCATGAGCAACGACGTCGCAACGATTCCACCGAAGCTGCGGGTTTATTGAGGGACCCTAAATTTCGGGTTCCTGAAGACGAGGCCGATTGAAGCAAATCGTTGCTTATCTGACGGCGAAACAGCGAACCGGATGCTGGTGGTAGGCGGCCCGTCATAAGTGGCGTATGCGTAGGCTACTTCCCCATTTGCCGTTTAGATACTCAGCCACCAATCGTCGGTGACAATGATGAGGCTTGGCTTCTGAGCATAGTAGGCAGCTGGAACGAAGCGTTTCCGGCGCGATTTTATGCTCAATCTTCCGCTCAGCCATTAGGTTCATGAATTGCCGCTCATAGACAAACCAGTCACCCTTGTTCTTTTTGAAAGCGTCCAGAATTGACTGGGTTGGTGCCAGCAGCGGCTGATGAGAATAACCGATATCGCCGATACGCTTAAGGAAAAAAGCAAGGTCCTTAGCTTTTGCAAACCCAGCAAGCTGAGACGTATTATTCAAACGCACGTCGATGACCGTTCTAACTTCGGCAGTAGCAAGTCGCTTGAAGAACGACTCGGCACTCGTTTGGGTAAAACCTATTGTATTCAATATAATTTCAGACATCGAGAGACCTATCTTTCCATTGATAGACGCTCACCGGCTCGTGCTTGACTTTCCCGGGGTTCACTAAAGGCCACCCTGCGTGCATGCAATTCATACGCCCGATTGAGTAAGTCTTGATCACTCGCAAAGAAGTCCGACTGAGCTGGGTTTTGCCGGGCCAACCGGATCAATTTGCCTTCGATCTCAACTTGTGACTGCGCATCGCCGTTACTGAGGATGTGGAAAACACTCAAGCCTCTGACATGAAGCGCTCGCCCCACAAGCAGACAACGATGGCAGTCGATTGGATCACGCTCAGAACACATGAGAGCAATGGTATAATTACTCGACCCAATTACGACACGGTCCAGACCCTTTTCAAAACTGGGACTATTGGCCATTTTGGCATAATCCGCCACGCCATCAGTTGTGAGGTTTTGGTCATTTGGCCGACCGCCAAGGACATCACCCAAATAAACATAAGCGATGCCATCGGAATTCAATTGCGCCTTTAACGGCGATTGATTGAACTGCGGAGTATGCCGCGAAAAGGGAACGGATCGAACATCTGCAATAGCCGTCACGCCATGTTGGACAATCAAGTCGCGAAACGCAGCATAAGGTTGGGTTGAATGACCAATCGAGAAAATCAAGCGCCTGAATCCTCCAAACTGAACAAATATCACAGTACACCATTTAGCATAAGGGCGCATTCGCCTGGGGTTTTCTCAAATTCTCTGGCAAGGCCCAGCCGTAAATGCCAATTGTCTGCAGCAGGTAACTTCGACATCGCGTGAGCGACCCCGCCCTTTCGATATGCATGTTTCAACAATGAACAGGAAACCGTGACCTCGACGCGATTGAAGTCACCCTCGTTACTTTCGATTTTTGCTCGAAGCGTTCCAAACTTGTTTACAAGGATTTCAATTGAACCAAAAGGACGATTAATCGAAACTAGCGAACGACATCTACTGCCAACTGGGACCCAAAGCTTTTGAGAAATGCCCCGAAACGGGTTCTCTAGTCTCAGGTGTCCCTCAAACGCTTGCGTAAGGTTCATAGCCGCAGCCGGAACGATCTCGATAATCTGTGAAGTGGGAACCTCATCAACTAACTGAATGCTTCCTGTCACCACGTCCAAATCCTCCGTGGTATGGGGATAATCGCCATTATGGTGTCTGCCAGTCGGAATTACCTCGATGCGCGAACCAACCGCGATGCGATGCTTCTCTAAAAGCTCTGCATGCCAATGGCGGCCCTGCGGCAATGGCCGGATCATGCGGCCTTCAGCTTCATTCCAGCCAGCAACGCAATACATGCCATCAGCCATATCTGTAATGTCAGTTATCAAAATTTGCATGACGGTCTCTCCCCATTATCTCAAGATAGGCAGAGCAGTCTTTTAATTCAAGATTGTTTTTACCCCCGCTCATCCTTGGGTGAGCCCATCACGATGTAGCTGGTGATGGTGGCGACTTGGGGCAGGGCGCCGAGGACTTCGGTGTGGAAATGCTTATAGGCTGGTAGATCGGTCGTCTCGACCCGCAATAGATATTCCACGGTGCCGGTTATGTTGTGGCATTCGCGTACCTGATGCGCGCGTTTGATTGCCGCTTCAAAATCAGCCTGTTCTTGCTTGGTATGGCGGGACAGACCCACCGTCACATAAGCCAAAAAACCAATCCCAAGGGCGGCGGCATTGAGTTGCGCGCGATAGCCTTGAATGACATCTCGCCTCTCTAGCTCTTGGACACGTCTGAGACAGGCAGAGGGCGATAGGCCCACCTTGCCTGCAAGATCGACATTGCTGATGCGACCGTCCCGAGACAGGATATGCAATATTCTTCGGTCGATATCATCTAAATTCATCATAACATGCGCATCTCTATCTGTAGCCGCTGAAATTGCAAGAACATACAAGCAAGGATCGTATAATATTGCGTCATGATGACCCAAGAACTCTTCCTCGGCCTATGTGGCTTTGCCCTCGTCTCTTCGATTACGCCGGGGCCGAACAATCTGATGCTGATGGCGTCGGGTATCAATTTCGGCTTTGCCCGCACCCTGCCCCATATGCTGGGTGTTTCGATTGGCTTTGTGGTGATGACAATCTTGGTCGGGCTAGGTTTGGCGCAAATCTTTGTGCGCTTTCCGATCGCCTACACGGTCCTAAAGGTGGGCTCGGTGGTCTATCTGGTCTATCTGGCCTGGAAAATCGCGACCGCCTCAGCCCCAGAATCCAGCGCTAATTCGACGGCTAAGCCCTTTAGCTTCTTACAGGCCTGCCTCTTCCAATGGGTCAATCCCAAAGCCTGGACGATGGCGCTGATGTCGGTGACAGCCTATGTGCCCGCCGACCACCCAATGCTGGGTCTCGTCATTGTGGCAGTCGTGTTTGGTGTGATTAACTTGCCGACGGTTGGCCTATGGGCCTTCTTGGGCGTGCAGATGCGGCAATTCCTACAAGATCCGGTAAAGCTGCGGACTTTCAACATCATTGCAGCCCTAACCCTTATCGCTTCACTCTATCCGGTTGTGACCCATGATCTCTTGTCTCATCCAGCCCTTGCGACGCCTTAAGACCTAAGCAGCTGGCAGCTCCAGAATAAAGCGCGCACCACTGCGGTCATCGCGATTTTCCGCCCAAATCGCCCCGCCATGGCTTTCGGCAATTTGGCGCGCGATGGCGAGGCCAAGGCCTGAATGCTTACCAAAAGCGGCTTGGCCCTCCTCACCCGCACTGGTCGGACGGTGGGTGTAGAAGCGGTTGAAGATGCTTTGCAGAGATTCTTCTGGAATACCTGGGCCTTCATCCTCGACCACAATCCGGATGGTCTTATCATCCCGCGCACCGACCAAGCTGACTTTGCCGTCGGTGGGCGAGAAGGACAGCGCATTGTCCAATAGATTGGTGAGGATGCGCGAGATCGCTTCCTCTCGCCCACTCACGATCAAGCGGTCTGTTTCATCGGGATAGCGGACGACAATTTCGACTTCACGGGAGTGGCCAATCGAGCCATAGGCACGCGACAAATCATCCATCATTTCAGCCATGGAGAACTTTTGCTGGCTAGCGCGGGCAAGTTCGGCATCCAAGCGCGAGGCGTTGGCGATATCGGTGACCAAACGGTCTACCCGGCGTGCATCATTGAGAATGATGGATTCAAGCTTCGCTTTGCTATCTGGTGTGGTGGCTCGCGGCAGGAGTTCAGCCGCATTTCGGATCGCAGCCAAGGGATTTTTGATCTCGTGGGCGACGTCGGCCGCAAAGCTTTCGTTCGCGTCAATGCGGTCTTGCAAGGTCGCGGTCATGGCAGCCAAGGCGTCGGCCAAATCGCCAATTTCATCCGGGCGTCTTCGCAGGGCATCTGCATCCAAGGCCTGCGCACGCCCCCTTCGCACATTATCCGCAGCCGCGGCTAAGCGCCGCAACGGCACGGCGATCGACCACGCCAACATACTGGCCGAAATCGCGGTCACCAAAATGGCTGAAAAGATAAAGGGGTAAAGCGCCCGCCGCTCTGCCTCCACAATCTCGCTCACATCGCCGCTTTCCAGCGTCAGAACCCCGACGACGGCGCGAATACGTTGAATGGGCACCGTGACAGACACCACGCGCCGACCCTCTTCATCAAAGCGCTCACTCTGAACGACATTGCCTTGCAGCGCGGTAGAGACCTCCCGGATCAAGGCTTTCTTCGGGTCGTCGCTCGCCCCTTGAATGAAGACCCGAACGTTGGAGACGGCCTTGCCTGCCGCCTCGCCAATGTCGGGGGCCGCAGGCCCTAGCGGCGGCAATTCGCGTACATTGACGATGTCGTCCAAGATGGTGCTATCGGCGATGGGACGCAGATCACGGCTAAACAGACGCAGACGAGCCCCCGGCTCTCGCGAGAGGCGCCTCAAAATAGCGCGGGCGCGGCCTTCATCCAAAACCGGGACGGCGTCTGCAGGAATAGCGGCCTCTGCCAGAACGCTCGCAATCGTTGAACCTTGCGCCCGCAGCGCATCCATACGCGCCTTGGTAAGGCCGGATCGTAACTCGTTAAACAGGAGCGAGCCCAGCACCAGAATGACGATGCCGGCGAAGTTTGCGATAAAAATAATGCCCGCAATGCCGCCACGGCGGCGCTGCCTTCGGGTTTTGCCAAAGGGTTCAATAGGCTTCTTTTTAGGATTCTTTGTAGCGATAGCCGACCCCATAAAGCGTCTCGATGGCATCAAACTCGCCATCAACTTCACGGAATTTCTTGCGCACACGCTTTACGTGGCTGTCAATGGTACGGTCATCGACATAAACGCTGTCATCATAGGCCGCGTCCATCAATTGATCCCGGCTTTTGACAAAGCCTGGACGTTGGGCAAGCGCTTGCAGCAAGAGGAATTCGGTCACCGTCAGGCGGACGGGCTTACCCTTCCAATAAGAAGCATGGCGATTTGGATCCATGGTGAGAGAGCCACGTGTAACAACTTTCTTGTCGCCATCTGCTGGGGATGCTTCCTCATCAACCGCATCAATCGGACGCGAGCGACGTAGAACCGCTTTCACACGCTCCGACAAAAGCCGGGTGGAAAATGGCTTCCGAATGAAATCATCTGCCCCCACAGAAAAGCCAATGACCTCATCAATTTCATCATCCTTCGAGGTCAGGAAAATCACGGGCACATCCGAGCTTTCCCGCACGCGACGCAATAATTCCACCCCGTCCATACGCGGCATTTTGATATCCAAGATCGCAATGTCTGGCGGGTCCGAGATCAAGGCAGGTAAAGCCGTAGCCCCATCGGGATACGTGCGCACGTCATAACCTTCGCTCTGGAATAGGATTTCCAGGGAAGCGCGGATGTTTTCGTCGTCATCGACCAGAGCTATTGTCGTCATAGGCCTACTTATAAGGCGGTTTGTGGCCGCATGTTACCCCTCACAAGGCAAGATTATGGCGAATAAAGTGTTTATGAGACGCTAAGCTGCGCAAAAAACAGGCTAACCCGCCTTGGCACGCTCTTCTGTCTCCAACATCTCATCCAGATAAGCCATGGCCAGATCGGTCAATTCAAACTGAGGCTCTGCCCAGAAATCTTCAACGCCACTTGGAATGGCGGCATCTAGAACGGCATGAATCTCACTTTCATCATCATTCCACAGGATGGAGACATCGGCCAAGCGCGCGGCCTCGCGCCCCAGGCTTTGTGTAATGACCGCATCATCCATGCGCTTAGCACTGACCCGCAACAAGGTTAGCCCACCACCAATATCCTCGGAAATATCGGCGTAGGACAAAATGGCATTGAGCAGCGCGCCAGAGGGTGGGGCAACCGCAACAGCGACAGGTGCTGTCTTTTGCTTAGCTGGGCGGCGACGGGATTTGGGGTAAGGAAGGATAGTCATTTTCGGGCCTCACTCTGTGTGTGAGTTGGTTATGCACCCCTCTTACGACAAAACCGGGCGTAGATTTTGACCACAATGAGTCTGCAATGAGTCCATCGATCAAGCCGGTGATGTAGAGGCTGACTCAGGTGCCGTTTACCATTGTTAGCGCCGCCCGAGTCCTATATGCGGTCCGTCATTCAGCCGACGAAAGTTTCACTGCCCATGACCAGCCATGCAGACCTTGCAAATGCCATTCGCTTCTTGTCGATGGACGCCGTTCAGGCAGCCAACTCAGGGCACCCCGGCATGCCGATGGGCATGGCAGATGTCGCGACAATTCTGTTCACCAAGTTTCTGAAATTCGACGCCAAAGCCCCTGATTGGCAAGATCGCGACCGCTTCGTCTTGTCGGCTGGCCATGGTTCGATGCTGATTTACTCGCTGCTCCATCTGACAGGCTATGAAGCCATGACGATGGATCAGTTGAAGCGCTTTCGCCAGATTGGCGCTTTGACCGCTGGTCACCCAGAATATGGCCATGTGCCCGGTGTAGAGACCACCACAGGCCCCTTAGGCCAAGGCATTTCCACCGCCGTCGGCATGGCGATGGCCGAAGCCCATTTGCGGGCGACTTTGGGTGCTGATGTCTGCGACCACCGCACTTGGGTTATCGCTTCAGACGGCGACTTGATGGAAGGCATCAGCCATGAGGCAATTTCCTTAGCTGGCCATCTGCGCCTCAATCGCCTCATTGTTCTGTGGGACGATAATGAGATCTCGATCGATGGGGCTTTATCCGTAGCCGAAACTGGCGACCAACTTCAGCGATTTGAGGCTGCTGGTTGGCAAACAAGCCGGGTAGATGGTCATGATCCCGTCGCACTGGAAGCAGCTATGACTGCTGCCCTCAATTCCGACCGGCCGGTTCTGATCGCCTGCCGCACCCAAATCGGCTTCGGCTCTCCCAACTTGGCAGGGACTGCCAAGACCCATGGCTCGCCCTTGGGCGCTGCCGAAATTGAAGCCACGCGTGCAGCTCTCAACTGGCCTCATGCGCCCTTCGTGGTGCCAGAGGAGATTGTTGCTGCATGGCGCGCTGCCGGTAGCCGCGGGGCGAAGGCCCATGCCGATTGGCAAGCGCGGATGGCAAAGCGGGCCGATCATGGCGCGATCAAAGACCTTTTAGACTCCAAGATCGATGCGCCTAAATTGCGTGCCCTGATCGAAGCACATTGCGCCAGCATGGCAGAGAAAGCCCCGTCTCTCGCAACCCGGGAAAGCTCTGGGGCGGCCTTGGAAGTTTTGGTTCCGGCCTTTGATCTGCTGATGGGCGGCTCTGCTGACTTGACGGGTTCGGTAAACACCAAAGTGGCGGGCATGAAGGGCTTTGGGGCTAATGCCTATCAGGAACGCTACGTGCATTACGGTGTTCGCGAGCATGGCATGGCCGCAGCTATGAACGGTATGGCCTTGCATGGCGGCGTCGTGCCTTATTCGGGCACCTTCTTGGTATTTGCCGATTATCTGCGCCCTGCCCTTCGCCTCGGTGCGTTGATGGAGGTCCGCGCGATCCATGTTCTCACGCATGACAGTATTGGTCTGGGTGAAGATGGCCCAACCCACCAACCAGTCGAGACTTTGGCATCGCTGCGCGCAATCCCGAACGTACATGTTTTCCGCCCCTGTGACCCAGTTGAAGTCGCCGAGTGTTGGGAGCTGGCGCTGCTTGCGCCCAAAACTCAATCGGTCCTGTCCTTGACCCGTCAAAAGCTCGCCTTCCAGCGCAAGGACGGTTCGCCAACAAACCGTTGCGCCCAAGGTGCCTATGTCTTGTCGCCGTCTGTCCTGCCTGAGAAAGCCGTCTTGATTGCAACGGGTTCTGAAGTTGAAATTGCCATGAAGGCCCAAGCCCAATTGGCCGAAGCCGGTATTGGCGTCCGGGTCGTCTCTGCCCCTTGCCTTGAACTGTTTGAGGCTCAAACCGATGCTTATCAACACGAAGTCTTAGGCGGCGATTTGCCCAAAATTGCCATTGAAGCAGCTGTCCGCTTCGGCTGGGATCGTTGGATTGGCCCGACAGGTACCTTCATTGGCATGAAGGGCTTTGGCGCATCCGGCCCCTATCAGGCGCTTTATGCCCATTTTGGCATTACCAGCGAAGCTGTGTGTGCAGCCATTGAGGCACTTGGCTGAACTTGACCGGGCCAAGTGTCTCGATCCTGATTGTTGCCTATAAGAGCCGGGCTCATTTACCGCGCCTGTTTGACTGTCTCGATGCACAAACCTTTCGCGATTTTGAGACAATCCTGATCGATAATGCCTCGCCCGAGGGATCAGAGCCGGACGCGGCAACCCAAGCGCGGGCAACGCACTTTGTCGCCAATCCCATCAACACCGGCTTTGCCGCGGCAAATAATCAAGCGTCAAAGCTTGCCAAAGGACAGTGGATCATCTGCCTCAATCCAGATGCATTCCCAGAACCCGATTGGCTGGAAGCGCTGATGGCGGCAACCAAACGCTATCCAGACGTGACGGCCTTTGGCTCTACCCAAATTTTGGACGAGGACCCGAGCCAGCTCGATGGTGCCGGCGATGTTTATCATGCCTTTGGCATTCCCTTTCGGGGCGGCTATCGCAAGCCCTGGCCCAGTGATCTGGCAGACGGGCAGGCTTTCAGCCCCTGTGCCGCTGCTTCTATGTGGCGGGCAGATGTGTTTGCCCTCTTGGGCGGCTATGAAGAGAGCTATTTCTGCTATTGCGAAGATGTCGACCTTGGATTTCGCCATCGCTTGGCAGGCGGGGAAGTCGTACAACTCGCCGACGCACAAGTCCGGCATATGGGCTCGGCCTCCAGCGGGCGACTATCGGATTTTGCGGTCTATCACGGCACGCGCAACCGGCTTTGGACCTTCATCCGAAATATGCCAGGCGCGCTATTCTGGCTGTTGCTGCCGCCGCATCTTGCAGCGACGCTTCTGCTCTGGGCCCATACCGCTTGGCGCGGGGCAGGCCCTGCCTATGGTCGCGGGCTTGGCGATGGTCTGAAGGGCTGGGGCCAAGCGTGGCAAGCCCGAGGCGCTATACAAGCCAAACGCACGGTCAGCTTATCGGGTCTTATCCGCCAATTTGCTTGGTCGCCCTTAAGCCTGTTGAAGCGCGCGATTGTGTTGCGTCAGATCACTCGACCGTAACCGATTTTGCAAGGTTACGCGGCTGGTCCACATCGGTGCCTTTGGCCACCGCCACATGATAGGCCAATAAGTGGATCAAGGGTGAATAGACAATCGGGGCAACAAAGGGATCGGCCTTTGGCGCTTCAATCGTATGACGCGCGACATCACCAGATTCCTCAATCCCCAAGGCGTCTGAGAACAAAGTCACCCGGCCTTTGCGCGCGGCAATTTCCTGAACGTTGGAGATCGTCTTCTCAAACAAATGGTCATGCGGAGCGATGGCAAATACAGGCGTGACTTCATCGATCAAGGCGATAGGCCCATGCTTCAACTCACCAGAGGCATAGCCTTCGGCATGGATATAGCTAATTTCCTTGAGCTTCAGCGCTGCTTCCAAAGCAATCGGATAAGCCATGCCACGGCCAATATAGAGGATGGAGCGGGCGTGGCTGGCTTCTTCTGCCGCCGCTGCAATCGTGGCCTCAACCTTCAGGGCTTCGCGGATCAAGCGCGGGGTTTCCATCAAAAGATGCGCCAGTCGGCGTTCCTCATCGCGATCAATCGTCTTGCGTGCCAAGGCAGCAGCGACCGAGATTGCCGCGAGCGCTGACAATTGGGCGACGAAGGCTTTGGTGGATGCCACGCCGATTTCAGGGCCTGCCAAGGTTGGTAGCACTGCATCAGCCTCGCGCGCGATAGAGCTTTCCGGAACATTGACGACAGCAATTGTCTTCCAGCCCTTGCGTTTGCACAGGCGCAGGGCCTCAAGCGTATCGGCAGTTTCACCAGATTGAGAAATGAACACAGCGGCCGCGCGGCCTGCCGCGACAGGCTCGCGATAGCGGAATTCAGAGGCAATATCGGTCTCGCACGAAAGACCAGCCACTTGCTCAAACCAATATTCCCCGACGCGGCCAGCTAAATAGGCCGTCCCACAGCCAATGATCCATAATTGGTCGATCTGGGCGAAATCAACGCCAAAGTCGGGCAGGGTTACGCGCTCTTCTAGCGGGTCCACATAATGGCCGATGGTGCGAGCAGCAGCATCAGGCTCTTCGTGGATTTCCTTTTGCATATAGTGGCGATAATTGCCTTTTTCGACCGCTGCCGCACTGGCGGCGACCGACTTGATCGGACGCTCAACCGGATTGCGCGCCACGTCATAAACCGCATGGCTGGTCCGGCTTAGTACCACCAGATCGCCCTCTTCCAGATAGATCACGCGATTGGTGAAGGGGGCGACGGCAATACCGTCTGAGCCCAAATACATCTCGCCCTCACCAACACCCACGACCAAGGGGCTGCCTTGGCGCGCACCAACCAATAAATCCTCTTCACCGGTGAATAGGCAGGCAATCGCAAAAGCACCGCGGACCCGCTTTAAGGCCTCAATCACGGCATCCTTTGGGCTGGCCCCCAGATCCAAGGCGCGCGAGACCAATTGGGTGATGACTTCGGTATCGGTTTCAGAATCAAACGTGCGGCCTTCAGCTTCAAGTTCTGCCCGCAGGGTTCGGAAGTTTTCGATAATGCCATTATGCACCACCGCGACGCGGTTGGTTGCATGGGGGTGGGCGTTACGCTCAGACGGCGCACCATGGGTTGCCCAGCGGGTGTGACCAATGCCGATGAGGCCAGGTAAAGGCGCGGCAACCAAGACGTCTTCCAAATTCTTGATCTTGCCTTGCGCGCGACGGCGCTCAATCTTGCCATCTACCAAGGTAGCGATGCCCGCGGAATCATAACCGCGATATTCCAGCCGCTTTAGCGATTCAATGAGACGCGAAGTCACCGCCTCTTTGCCCAAGATTCCAATAATGCCGCACATTTAAAAAGCGCCTTTCAAGTCTTGCGAGACTTAGTACATGTGCCGTGTTGATAGAAAGCTTCCGCCAGAGGCGCCACCCCTAATACTGTCACTCTTGGTGACAGCGCGTTGCATCACCCGATCAGAGCTACCCAAATTAGGGGGCAGGCTTAAGATAGACTTGTTGCAAGAAAGTATCGACTTCCTTCGCTGTCGCAAGCGCGACCTCTTCTTGCGGCAAATGACCAATATTGGGGTAAGAGACAAGCTTTGCACCCTTAATTTCTTGGGCAAAACGCTTGGCGTCGGCGAACGGAATCCAAGGATCGGCTTCCCCCCAAATCACGAGTGTTGGTGCGGTGATGGTTGGGATTTTCTGATACGCATTTGGGTCGTCGGGGCCTGCCCGCATGCGAGCCAGAGTGGCTTGCCGATTGCCTTCGCGCATCAAGAGATCATGGTACCGCTTGACCATTTCTGGCGTCACCAAAGCATCATCCACAATGACTTGTTTCAGATTGGATTCAATCATGCCCTTGGTGGTTGCGCGCGAAAAAATCTCGCCAATCACCGGCGTGCGGGCCAGACGGAATACTAAAGGTGGCTTGCCTGTTTCGCGCGGATAGCCAGCCGCATCAACCAAAATAAGGCCTGCGACTTTCTCAGGATGGGCCAACGCATAGCGCCATGCCACGCCACCACCCATAGAATTGCCACCCAAAACAAAGCGATCCACTTTGAAATGCCGGGCCAGGTCATCCACAACTTGCACATAGGCGGTGCTTGAATAGACGCCACTCTTTGAGGGGCCGGTTAGGCCATGGGCGGGAAAATCGAAACTAATCACCCGCCAATCATCTTTGAGCTCAGCCACCCAAGGCTCCCACGTGTGGAGAGACGCATTGGAACCATGGGCAAGAATCAAGACGGGCGCATCGCGCTTGCCCTCATCACGCACATGCAGGCGGACACCATCGCTAATTGAGATGAATTGCGATGCAGGGGATGTGTAGCGGGCTTCGGCAACCGCGCGTGGCAAATCTGGGCTACAGCCGACTGTCGCAAAGCCAGCAAGTGCTACCCAAATCAAAGCTAAAAGTCGTTTTTGCATCGTGCCGGCCTCCCTCTATCTGTTTATCCTTGTTGGTTGCGCACGCCTGCTCAACCAGATTACCACGTCCCAATGTTGGGCGCGCTTGCCCAAGGCTCTTGCGGGGCTAGAGCCGCACCGCGCTGCAGAAGCTCAACCGAAATCCCGTCGGGTGACCGCACGAACGCCATATATCCGTCGCGCGGTGGGCGGTTGATGGTGACACCACGGGCGGCCAAGTGCGCGCACAAGGCATAGATGTCATCGACGCGATACGCCAAATGACCAAAATTACGCCCGCCATCATAGGCGTGCTCGTCCCAATTATAGGTCAGTTCTACCATGGGCAGGCCACCGGGTAGGCCGCTTTGTGGCGCTTCGCCTTGCGCCTTAAAGCGCTCGGCATCCACTGGGGCGGCTAAAAACACCAAGGTGAAGCGGCCCTTCTCATTCTCAGTCCGGCGAAGCTCTACCAGCCCTAAACCACCACAAAAGAAATCCAAGGCGGCGTCCAGATTGCCGACGCGGATCATGGTGTGCAGATATTCCATTTTGAGACCTTTCAAACAGTCACTTCTGTTGGGTAGCGTTCGCCGCGTGCTTGTTCTAGCGCGGCTTTCAGGGCGGCGGCAAATGCCACGCGCTCGTGCGGCGACAGACAGGTCGCTAAGGGCAAGCTGGCCCCTCCGGCAGATAAGGTCACTTGGGTCTCATATTCATTGATCTCGTCAACAATCACGCGGGCGAAGCTGGGGCTGACGCGCCACCATCCGACTTTGCCGCGATGGCACGTCTTTGAGATCGCAACTTGCGCCGCACTCACCTTCACAGTTTCGCATTCGCGTGCGCCTGCTTTGAAATTCACCTTAAACGCCAGATAGACCAAAATGACATCCAAACCGAAAAACCCAATCACCGGCCACGCACCAATCGAGAGAAAGGCCAAACCGGCAAAGAAGCTCATGGCCGCAAGCGATAGCATAACGATCTTGAAGCCTTGGTGGGATAGAGAACGGTTTGGGCGCAATACCGCGTCCATATAAATGGCGTCGCGCTGATCAAATTCAGGGGCATTTGGAAGGGCGGTGATCGACGTACTCATGCCCCCTAAGCTAGCGCAAAGTCTGCGAAAGCACAGTTGCAGAATGTAGAAGGCGACAGTTTTTTTGAGGGGCTAGCGGGGCTTGCCGCAATTAGCTATGCCGGGGCCATGGCCACAAAAGCAAAAGTCGCAAAATCCAAACTAAAAGCTGCCGAGATTGCCGCCCTCTATGCGCAATTGGCGGCAGAGCGTCCTGATCCCAAGACAGAGCTGGACTATACCAATCCCTATACGTTGGTGGTCGCCGTCGCACTGTCTGCTCAGGCAACCGATGTCGGCGTCAATAAAGCCACCAAACGGCTATTTGCCGTCGCCGACACGCCGGAGAAGATGGTCGCCTTGGGTGAAGAAGGTGTCGCCAATTATATCAAAACCATTGGCCTGTGGCGCAATAAAGCGAAGAATGTCATCGCCTTGTCGGAGTTGCTGATTGAAAAATATGGCGGCGACGTGCCCCGGAACCGGGATGCCTTGACCGAATTGCCCGGCGTTGGCCGCAAAACGGCTAATGTCGTTCTCAACGAAGCCTTTGGCGAGCCGACGATTGCGGTGGACACCCATATTTTCCGCGTCTCAAACCGGACGGGTCTCGCCCCGGGGAAGAACCCTGATCAAGTCGAAGCGGTGCTGGAACGTGTGACGCCTGATGCGTATAAGAAGGGCGCGCACCATTGGCTGATCCTCCATGGTCGCTATGTTTGTGACGCGCGCAAGCCTGCCTGCTGGCGCTGTGGCATTGCTGAGATTTGCAAGTTCAAGACGAAGACTCCAAACCCCGCAGATGCGCCCAAGAAGGCCAAGCCTACAACAAAAAAGCCTGTCAAAAAGACAGCCAAACCCACCCTTGCCAAGGGCTGAGTCCAGCCTGTCGCCACGGGCCGATTCGCAGCCTATAAGCGGGCGCACCCCTTTTGTGATCACCCTCCGCCGGAGCCTTTGCCATGTCCACGATCCGTCCCGTCCGCCGAGCCCTTATCTCGGTTTCCGATAAAACGGGGCTGATTGAGACAGCACAGCAATTGGCCGACCAAGGGGTCGTTCTGGTTTCAACCGGTGGCACCAGTAAAGCTTTGGCGGCGGCAGGTTTGGCCGTCATCGATGTTGCCGATGTGACCGGTTTTCCTGAAATGATGGATGGCCGGGTCAAGACCTTGCACCCGGCCGTGCATGGCGGCTTGCTCGCCCTGCGCCATGTGGCCGAGCATGAGGCGGCGATGACCCAACATGGCATTGAGGGCATCGATCTGTTGTGGGTCAATCTATACCCCTTTGAGGCGACCCTAGCTTCTGGCGCAGACTTTGAAACATGCGTTGAGAATATCGATATTGGTGGGCCTGCTATGATCCGCGCCGGGGCAAAGAATTTCGACTGGTGTGCGGTGGCAACCGACCTTGGTGATGTGCAGAAGGTCTTGGCCGATATGTCGGCCCATGGCGGCACACAAGAACTCACCCGCAAGCAATTGGCCGCCAAGGCCTATGCCCGTACCGCGGCCTATGATGCTGCCATTTCAGGCTGGTATGGGGAACAAGTGGGCGAAGCCTCCCCAGATTGGCGGGCTTTTGGCGGGCCCAAGGTACAAAGCCTGCGCTATGGCGAAAATCCCCACCAAGTTGCAGCCTTTTACGCCACCACTGAAAAGCGCCCCGGTGTCTCCACCGCCCGTCAGCTGCAGGGCAAGGAATTGTCCTACAATAATCTCAACGACACCGATGCCGCTTATGAATTGGTCGGGGAGTTTGATGCGAGTGAAGCAGCCGCTGTTGCCATTATCAAGCACGCCAATCCGTGCGGTGTGGCGATCGGCGCTTCTTTGACCGACGCCTATATGCGCGCCTTGGCTTGCGACCCAGTTTCGGCCTTTGGTGGCATTGTCGCATGTAACCGCAAATTGGATGGGGCTGCGGCTGAAGAGATCGTCAAAATCTTTACCGAAGTGGTGATTGCGCCTGATGCGGATGAAGATGCCCAAGCCATCTTTGCCAAGAAGAAGAATTTGCGCCTCTTATTGGCTGGTGGCCTACCAGACCCCACACAGCCAGGCCTGACCTTCCGCACCTTGGCCGGCGGCTTCTTGGTGCAAAACCGCGATACCGGACGGATTATGGCCCCAGACTTAAAAGTCGTGACCAAACGGGCCCCGACCCCGCAAGAATTGACGGACATGCTGTTTGCCTTCCGGGTCGCCAAGCATGTGAAGTCTAATGCGATTGTCTATGCGAAGGACGGTGTCACCGCAGGTATTGGCGCAGGCCAAATGAACCGCCGCGATTCGGCCCGTATTGCTGCGGTTCGTGCGGTAGAAGCAGCGGAGACGGCCGGATGGAGCCAAGCAGCCACCATCGGCTCGGCCTGTGCCTCTGACGCCTTCTTCCCCTTCGCCGACGGTCTGTTGCAAGCGGTGGAGGCAGGTGCCACGGCCGTCATTCAGCCCGGTGGCTCGATCCGCGATGATGAAGTGATTGCTGCTGCCGATGAAGCGGGCATCACCATGGTGTTTACGGGCATGCGCCATTTCCGGCACTAGAAGGACTTGGGCGGATGAAGAAATTCCCCCGCGAGACATTAGACGCCCGTGCTGGGCGCCTGCTTGTCCATTGTCAGATTTTCAAACCAGAGGGCAAAGGCCCATTCCCAACAGCTTTTCTGTTTCATGGATGCGGCGATAATGATGGCCCGCAACCGGGCTATGCGAAGGCAGCAGCGGCAAAGGGGATCGCCAGCGTCGTGGTGGATTCCTTCCGTCCGCGCGACATCAGCCTTACCGAAGCGCGGATTTTGGTGTGTACGGGCCTGCGGCTTTGGGGTCGGGAGCGGGCTGGCGATTTGATTGCGCTGATGCACTGGGCGCGGGGGCAAGACTGGGTGCAAGCCGAACGTCTGGCCGCAGCGGGTTGGAGCCATGGCGGCTGGACCGTGATGGATGCACTAGCCCTTGGCCCGGAAGTGGCAGAATTTGCGGATTTAGAAGGCGTCCCCGCCGATCCACTTGCCGGGCTTTCAACGGCTTTTCTCGTCTATCCTTGGTGCGGCCTCGGTGCCCAAACCCTGCGCAAGGGATGGCGAAAGCCTATTCCAGCCTATCTGATGCTGGGCGAAAACGACACGCTGTCTGGCACGCACCTGCCCCTCAAAGCTGCCGATAAAGTCCGCCACTCAGGCGCGACAGTTGAGACTTTCATCTATCCCGGTGCCACCCATTCCTTTGACGAAGAAACCTCCGTCAATCCCACGTTCCGTTTCAATCCTGAGCAAACCGCCGATGCGCAAGCGCGTTTCGCCGATTGGATGGCGCGCCACCTTCTTTAGCGCCCAGCTTAGTCCGCCAAGACTAGAGCAGCACGCGCGGGTTCATGATGTTTTTGGGATCAAAGCTTTGTTTGATGGCGCGCATCAGGGTCAGATGGGCGTCAGGCTCCCGCCGCAGAAATTCATCGCGTCGGCTGATGCCAATGCCATGTTCCGCCGAGATTGAGCCATTGAAGGACATAGCAACATCATGGATCGCCTCATTCATTTGGGGCACCAGCGCCTTATAGGCCTCTGCCGACATCGAACTGGGTTGGATCACATCATAATGGATATTGCCATCGCTACAGTGGCCAAAGGCGACCACGCGCGCGCCCGGTGCCACTTTTTCTGCGGCGGCGTCGGCCAATCTCAAGAAAGCGGGAATCTTGGAGACGGGAACCGAAACGTCATGCTTGGCCGCCACACCTTCTGGCTTTTGACACGCGCTCATCTCTTCGCGCAAATACCAGAAGGATTTTGATTGCGCCTCATTTTGCGCGACGACGACATCCGAGGCGAGGCCCGCTTCCAGCGCGGAGGTCAAAGCCTCTTCCACTTTTTCAACAAGGTCCGCACTGGGACCTTCAAACTCAACCAAGGCCAGCCATGGTGAAGGTGCGCTAAAGGGCACCCGCACATTGGGAATGTTTTTGAGCGCCAGCGAGACGCCCAAGTGATTCATCACTTCAAAAGCTGCGACAGCGGCGGTTTCTGCCTCGAGCCGGTGCAGCAATTCAACCGCCTGCTCAGGCGTTTCCAAAGCGAGTAATGCGACCGTCGTGTAGCGCGGTTGGGAAACCAATTTCAGGGTTGCAGCCGTGACAAGACCCAAGGTTCCCTCAGCCCCAATGAACAATTGCTTGAGGTCATAGCCCGTATTGTCTTTGCGCAGGGCCGATAGGCCTTCATACAGCGACCCATTGGGCAGCACCGCCTCTAACCCCAAGATTTGGGCGCGCATCATGCCGTGGCGGCGCACATGAACCCCGCCCGCATTGGTCGAGATCAGACCGCCGATGGTGGCAGAACCTTCTGACGCCAGACTTAAGGGAAAGCGTTTGCCGATTTGCCGTGCGGCGTCTTGAACTTGCGTCAAAATAACGCCCGCCTCTGCGACCAAAGCATCATCGACCGGATCGATCGAACGAATGGCATTCAGGCGCTTGGTTGAAATCAGGACTTCGCCGCGCGGAATTTGCGCACCAACCAGGCCCGTATTGCCGCCTTGGGTCGTCACTGCCAACCCCGTTTCATGGCATTGGCTTAAGATCATTTGCGCCTCTGCGGTGGAGGCTGGCATTAGCAGGATCGGCGCAGAACCACTCCAGCGGTCGCGCCATTCAATCAAATGAGGGGCGATCAGGTCAGGATCTTCCGTCCAGCCTTGCGGCCCGATGAAGTCTTTAATGCGGGTCAAGGTCGAAAATTGCGCGTCCATCTGCGGCCTATAGGTTCATGCTGAAAAAGATTGGGCCTAAAGCCCGTGATAGTCTCGGTACCAATCCACAAAGGCCTTCACGCCGACTTGGATGGGTGTGGAGGGCTTATAACCGATTGCGGCAACAAGTGCAGTAACATCTGCGGAAGTATCGGGTACATCGCCGGGTTGCAGCGGTAACATTTGCAAGATGGCCTTCTTGCCCACGGCCTGTTCGATGGCGGCGATATAGTCGGCCAAAACAACCGGATTATTATTCCCGATGTTATAAATGCGAAACGGGGCTGACGAGGACGATGGGTCTGGGGCGTCGCTGTTCCAGTTTGGGTTGGGTGTGGCGATCAGATCGCTGGTACGGACCACGCCTTCAACAATATCGTCCACATAGGTGAAGTCGCGACTGTGATGGCCGTAATTGAAGACTTGAATAGGTTCTCCGGCAAAAATCGCCTTGGTGAATAGATAAGGCGACATATCCGGCCGGCCCCAAGGGCCATAAACGGTAAAGAAGCGCAGACCCGTGGTCGGCAATCCGAATAAGTGGCTATAGGAATGGGCCATAAGCTCGTTTGCGCGCTTGGTTGCCGCATAAAATTGTAGCGGATGGTCGGCACCATTGGTCTCAACAAAGGGCATATGTGTATTGCCACCATAGACACTAGATGTGCTGGCATAGGTCAAATGTGCGATTTTGTGGGCCCGGCAGGCCTCGAGGATGTGGGTAAAGCCGACGATGTTGGAAGCCACATAGGCGCGCGGATTATCAAGCGAATAGCGCACACCAGCTTGTGCAGCCAAATGGATGACCCGGTCAAAAGCATGGTCTGCAAAACAGGCGTCAACGGCTGCGGCATCGGCAAGGTCTGCGCGGATGAAGCTGAAGCTACCTGCTGCCTGGGCCGCCACTTGTTCTAACAGCGCCAAGCGGGCTTCTTTAAGCGCAGGATCATAATAATCATTGACCACATCAAAGCCGACGACATCATCGCCACGCCGCAACAGGGCAACGGCAGTATGAAACCCAATAAAGCCGGCGGCTCCTGTGACCAGCACGCGCATGTTTCCGTCCCTCATAAATGGGCCCAAAGGGGGCGCGCCTCATCGCAAAAAAGCCGCAGCCAAACCCTGTTACCCAGATGTGCATCATTGCTGGATTGGTTTGCGAATGCCACCGTCTCGCGCAGACAAGATAACGTCGCGCGTAATTGAAGCTGAAGCCGCGTTTCCTTTAGTCTGCCTCAGACTTGGAGAGGGAGGATAGATGATGGCAAGTCTCTGGCGGCGATGGGTGATCGGCTGGTGCTATCTGGTTCTGGCATTGGGCCTTGTCTTTACGGGCAGTGCATGGCCGCAAACCGACGCGGCGGTCCGCCTGTTTTATGATGTGATCTATTGGCCCTTAGACGGGCAAAGTGGCTGGCATGAAAGCCTGCGCCTGACGGCAGCCATTCTGGGCGCGGTGATGATGGGTTGGGCGCTGACCCTGCTCACTTTGGTGCAAACAGCTTTGAAGCACCCTCAGCTCTCGCTGTGGCGACCGATGACCGGGGCCATTCTGGTTTGGTGGGTGGTCGATAGCAGCATTTCAGTTGCGCTGAACACGCCGGGCAATGCGCTGTCCAATACTGGCTTTTTGCTGCTTTATCTGATCCCAGTATTGGCGAGCGGCGTCTTGAAGAAGCCAAACCAAGCTTAGTCGGCGTCCATTTTCAAGGCGGCGATGAAGGCTTCTTGCGGGATATCGACGCTGCCGAATTGGCGCATGCGCTTCTTACCAGCCTTCTGCTTGTCGAGCAGTTTGCGTTTGCGACTGGCGTCGCCGCCATAGCATTTCGCCGTCACATCCTTGCGCATGGCCGAGATGGTTTCCCGCGCAATCACGCGGCCACCAATGGCGGCTTGAATGGGGATTTTGAACAGATGCTGCGGGATCAAATCCTTCAGCTTTTCGCACATAGACCGACCGCGCATTTCGGCGCGCCCTGCATGGACCAGCATGGAAAGCGCATCAACTGGCTCTTCATTCACCAGGATCGACATTTTGACCAGATTGCCAGCCTTATAGCCTTCAATCGTATAGTCGAAGGACGCATAGCCCTTCGAGATACTCTTTAGGCGATCATAGAAGTCAAACACCACTTCGTTTAGCGGCAACTCATAGACCAGCATGGCACGCGTGCCGACATAGGTCAGCTCACGCTGATTGCCGCGGCGGTCTTGGCACAGCTTCATAATGCCACCCAGATATTCGTCTGGGGTCAGGATCGTGGCCTTGATCCAAGGCTCTTCAATCGCCTCAATCGCCATCACATCGGGCATGTCGGCGGGATTGTGCAGATGCAACGTCTCGCCATTCTTCATCTTGATTTCATAAACCACCGAGGGGGCCGTTGCGATCAGATCAAGATTAAATTCGCGGCTCAAACGCTCTTGAATGATCTCCAAATGCAAGAGGCCCAAGAAGCCACAGCGGAAGCCAAAGCCAAGCGCGGCGCTGGTTTCCATTTCAAACGAGAAGCTGGCGTCATTCAAACGAAGCCTTCCCATCGCGGCGCGCAAATCTTCAAAGTCAGCGGCATCGACGGGGAAAAGGCCGCAGAACACCACTGGCTGGGCTGGCTTAAAGCCCGGCAGCATGCTGGTGGTTTGGCGACGTTCTTCGGTGATGGTGTCGCCCACCGCGGCATCGGCCACTTCCTTGATCGAGGCGGTCAAGAAGCCGATTTCACCTGGCCCCAACTCATCCACCTCGGTGATCTTGGGCTTAAATACGCCGACACGGTCGAGGCTATAATTCGCCCCGGTCGCCATCATGCGGACCTTCATGCCCTTTTTCATCACGCCATCAATGATGCGAACCAAAACCACCACGCCCAAATATTGGTCGTAATAGGCGTCCATCAGAAGCGCTTTTAGCGGCGCATCGCGGTCGCCCGTCTTAGGCGGTGGCAAGCGGGTGATGATGGCTTCCAACACATCCTCAATGCCAAGACCGGTTTTAGCCGAGATCATTACAGATTCTGATGCATCAATGCCGATCACTTCTTCGATCTGGGCTTTCACCCGATCAGGCTCTGCGGCGGGAAGGTCGATTTTGTTGAGGACTGGCACGATCTCCAGATCGGCATCAATCGCCTGATAGACATTGGCTAGGGTCTGCGCCTCCACACCTTGGCTGGCATCGACGACCAACAAAGCGCCCTCGCAGGCGGCCAAAGAGCGCGAGACCTCATAGGCAAAGTCTACATGGCCCGGGGTGTCGATCAGGTTCAGAATATAGTCTTGACCCTCACGCCGGAACTCAAGCCGCACGGTTTGCGCCTTGATCGTGATGCCGCGCTCGCGCTCAATATCCATGCTGTCGAGCACTTGTTCCTTCATCTCACGCTGGGTGAGGCCGCCCGTCAATTGGATCAGGCGGTCAGACAAGGTGGACTTGCCATGGTCGATATGGGCAACGATGGAGAAATTGCGGATGTTTTCACGGGGAGTCATGGGGTCGACATAGCCTGACAGGCCCTAAGGGGAAAGGGCCAGATACCGTTAAGCGATCAATCTGGCGTGTGCGCGCGCAGATGGAACATCAAGACTTGCTCTGGCGCGGTCAGAGGCAGGCCCATGCCAACCTCTTGCAACAGCCGCCCAGTCATCACGTGACCTGCCCCCGTAAGATCCAATGCCTCCACGGAGGAGCCCGCCGACCACGAACGGAATTTTGTCGGCCAGACAAGTTTCACGAGATAGCTCATGTCCGGGTCAAGGCCATGGAATAGAACGCGCGGCAAAAGGCGTTGAACTTGGCTGCGCATAATCGCGATGGAATAAAGCGCTTCGGTTTGATCTTGCGCGATGACGCCCATGCCCAACAACTCGTCAGAGGTCTTCAGGCGCACCAGATTGCCAGTATGCAGCAGCTCTCGATGGGCCTTATGGCACGCAATGGCCTCTTTCAGGATCGCAAGTTCCGTGTCGGATTCTTCCAACAAATTGAGCTCAAGACCCATATGGCCAATCATGGCGGTCCCTGCCCGCATCGCCATGGACAAGGTGCGGCCCGTAATGTGACAGCGGCGGGGGCCAACATGGGCACCCAACACTTCCAACGGGAAGAAAAAGCTTGCCCCGCGCTGGATATCTTGGCGGTCCAAGGCGTCATTGCTATCGGATGTCCAAATCCGGTCGGTATAGCTGAGCACGCCGTAATCAGCCCGCGCGCCGCCTGAGGCACAGGATTCAAACTCCACCTGCGGATGGGCCATCCGTAACCGTTCGAGCAAGGCATAAAGCGCTTGGACTTGGGCATGCGAGCGTTGATAGCCCTGATGGTCGCCAGGATGGCTGATGTCCCGGTTCATATCCCATTTGACATAGCCAATGGCATGGTCGCGCAAAATCGCGTCGATGCGCTCAAACAAATAGTCGGAGACTTCGGGCCGGGAAATATCCAATACCACTTGGTTGCGAAACGGCACTTGCTCCACATGGGAAAGGCCCAACACCCAATCGGGATGGGCGCGATACAGGTCTGAATCAGGATTGACCATCTCAGGCTCAAACCAAATCCCCATCTCCATGCCGAGGCCCGTCACATAATCAATCAGGGGCTTTAAGCCTTCCGGATAGACGTCGGCTGAAACATACCAATCGCCAAGCCCGGAGGTGTCATCGCGGCGGGAGCCAAACCACCCATCATCCAGCACAAAACGCTCTACCCCCACCGCCGCGGCGCGGTCGGCAATGGCTTTGAGGCGATCAAGGTCATGGTCAAAAAAGACGGCTTCCCACGTATTATAATGGACCGGGCGGACTTTGGCGCGCGTCTCGGCCCGCAAGATTTGACTGCGGACATGGGCGTGGAAGCGCTGGCTGAGGTCGGAGAGACCTTCGCGGCTATAGGCGGCGTGGATGGTGGGCGCGTGGAAGGTTTCGCCCTGCTTCAGCCGGATTTCACCGGGGCCTAACAGCGCGCCAAGCCCCGCAAAGACCCGCCCGTCATGCAGACTATCCACCCGCATGCGATGATTGCCACTCCAGCCCAGATGCAGGCCATAGGCCTCCCCTTGCACTTCATCTGTGGTGTCGCCGCACAAAATGAGAGCGGGCAGGCCATCGTGCGAGGTGCGACCCCGACGGCTTTCGCGTAGATAAGTACCCGCAAAGCGCTTCACCCGTTCGCGCTGAAACTCCAAAGCCCAGCGACCAGTAAAGCCGATCAGATCGGTCATGTGATTGGCGATGGGCAGCACCGCTGTGGCACATTCACTGACCTCTAATGGCCCCTCGCCCAGATTTGTGAGGGCAGACTGGATGGTCAAAACGCCCGTGACGGCGTCGAGCCGCAGGTCATAGGTCAAACCGACCTGCGTGTGGTCGTCACGGCACGCAATATGGATCGTGTCGCCCGCTTGTGTGGCCTCTGTCACGACAAACCGGCTACCCCAATCTTTTCCCGCGCGGTGCACGACAATGCCGGATGGGCCAAGCAGGCCGAGGCCCGCCTCCATCGCCAGCGACGCATCGACAAACACATCAGAACTGCCGGGTCCGCCCTGATGGCTGGCGAGTGCCTTGAGGACCTTCGGGTCCACATCATCCGGCAAGCCTGTTCCCCAATGCAAAATTGCGGGAGGAGATAAGGGCTTTACCGCCACAACCAGACTTGCCCCACCGCCATGCAGGATCAGATTTTCCATAATGATGTCGTTCCCAATTCTAGGTCTATTCTGTTGCGCTGAGAAAGCCCGCTTTTATTTTCCATTTCCGAAGCTTGCCTCAGGCCCAAGGGCTTACTAGTGTCTGCGCCTAAAGAAAAGGCAAGGGGGAAATGCCATGTTTCAAGACAGCGCGTCGGCGTTACAAATCGGCATTTTCTTCGGGCTAACCGCCCTAATCGCCCTCCTGACCTATTGGAAAGTGCATGGTGCCGGTGCAGGTCACAAGGACCGGCAGAAGGATGGCGGGACAACGCGAGAAGTCTTTCTGGCAGGCGGTGGTCTTTCTTGGTTGTTCGTGGCTGGGGCCATTACTTTAACCAATCTTTCGACCGAACAATTGGTGGGCATGAATGGCAACCAGATGTTGTTGCTGGCTTGGTGGGAGATTTGCGGCTTCTTTGGCCTCTTGATTTTGGCCTTCGTCTTTGTGCCCATCTACTATCGAAACAATTGCACCACGGTGACCGAGCTGTTGGAGAAGCGTTATAAGGGCGGCAGCATTCGCACCGTCATTTCGGCGCTATTCCTGATCGGCAATGTGCTAATCTATCTGCCCGCGGCGCTCTATAGCGGCAGTTTATTCCTGCAATCCATGTTCGGGGTGGACTGGTCGCTTTTGTGGTTTGCCGCACCCATGGCCATTATTGCTGCCATTTATACGATCACAGGCGGCCTTCGGGCTGTGGCGGTGATGGACACCTATTCCGGCATTGGCGTTCTGGCGATTGCCTTCTTGGTTGTGATCTTGGCGCTTGCAGCCGTGAATTTTGACATTGTTTCAGGTGTGCCTGAGGAGCGTATCTCGATGATCGGCTCTTTCACATCGCCCATCCCGTTCCATACGTTGTTTACCGGCATGTTGTTCATCCAAATCTTCTATTGGTCGACCAATCAGAATATCACGCAAAAGGCGATGACGGCCCCGACCGTCCAAGAGGCGCAGAAGGGGGTTTTGGCGGCCGCTGCGGTGCGAATCCTGATTATCCCCGCCATTGTGGTGATCCCCGGCGTGGTTGCTTATAAGCTGTTTGGCAGTGTGGGGGATGCGGCTTATGGCAAGCTGGTTGCCCATGTCTTGCCGTCGTGGATGTCGGGTGCGTTTGCCGCCATGATGGCCGCGGCCGTGATCGCGCATACCAGTGCGATCCTCAATTCCAGTGTGGCGCTTTATTCCATCGACTTCCATGAGAAGTTCATTGGTGCGGTGAAGAACCATTGGCGCTTGGCCGCCATGGCGTCGGCTGTGCTGACCGTTACCTCCATTGCGCTTGTACCTGTCTTCCAAAATGCCAAGAGCATCATCAATCTGTTGCAAGAGCTGAACGGCCTCTTCTCTATGCCGATCCTGTCGGCCTTTATCGCAGGGCTCTTGTTCCGCAATGTCGATGCACGGGCCGCAATAGCAGGCCTGATCTTTGGCTTCTTGCTCTATGGCTTCCATAATTTCGTGCTTTACAAGCCCGATACCCTATTCCCCGGCGAGACCTTTTATCAGCACATTGGCCTTTACTGGCTGCACTATATCGACGTGATGTTGATCGTGCTGATCACCTCCGTCATCACCGCCTTGAGCGTCAATCGCTTTGTGTTTGGCAATAAGGCCGTGTTTATCTTTAGCGCCAAGGGACGCGCGATGAAGGCACAAGAACCATGAGCGGCAAGATCCTTGTTATTGATGAAGGCACCACCTCAACCCGCGTGATGCTGTTTGCAGCCGATGGCACCTGTCTTGGCAGCGCACAAAGGCCCTTGACCCAGCATTATCCTGCCCCCGGTCTGGTCGAGCATGATGCGGAAGAGATTTGGACCCTAACACTCGCCTGCGCCCAAGAAATGGTGACCAAGGCCGGTGGGGCTTCGGCGATTGCGGGCATTGGCATCACCAATCAGCGCGAGACCATCGTGTTTTGGGACAAGACAACGGGCAAGCCTTTGGCCCCCGCCATTGTGTGGCAAGACCGACGTACCGCCGACATGTGTCAGGCCCTGAAGGACCAAGGCCAAGAGGCGATTGTGCAGGCAAAGACAGGCCTCTTGCTCGACCCCTATTTCTCTGGCTCCAAGATCGGCTGGGCTTTGAGCCATTGGCCGCAGCTCAAGGCGGCGGGTGACAAGCTGGCAGTTGGCACGATTGAAAGCTATCTCGTCTATCGCTTGACAGGTGGGGCCCATATTTCTGATGCCACCAATGCCTCGCGCACCGCGCTGATGGCGATTGGCAGTGCGGGCTGGGATGATGGCTTGTGTGACCTGTTCGGGGTGCCGCGCGCCATTCTGCCCCAGATTGTCGATTGCGCCGGACCCTTAGGCCAGACTTTGCCAGAGCTGTTCGGCGGCGCGATTGCCATTTCGGGCATGGCCGGCGACCAACAAGCCGCCACCATCGGCCAAGCTTGCCTGCAACCCGGCCAGACCAAGGCAACTTTTGGCACGGGGGCCTTTGTACTGACCCAGACCGGGCGAACCCTGCCCCAATCCAAGAACCGCTTGCTGGCCACCATCGCATGGCAATTAGACGGTGTGCGCCATTATGCCTTGGAAGGCTCCGTCTTTGTTGCCGGAAGCCTGATGCAATGGCTGCGCGATGATTTGGGCCTACTCGAACGGGCTTCAGACTCCGAAGGCCTTGCCCGCAGCGTAACAGACAATGGCGGGGTCTATCTCGTCCCTGCCCTCTCGGGCCTTGGCGCCCCCCATTGGCAACCCCATGCGCGCGGCGCGATCCATGGCCTCAGCTTCTCGGCCAAGAAGGCCCATGTCGTTCGCGCAGCCCTCGAAGCCATGGCCCATCAGACCTATGACCTGAAGACCGCCTTTGCCGCCGATGGGGCCGATTGGGCCGAAGTGCGCATTGATGGCGGCATGGTTGCTAACGATTGGATGGCACAAGATCTGGCCGATATCCTCGCCATTGATGTGGAGCGCCCCCACTTTATCGAGACAACGGCCTTGGGTGCCGCCATGCTCGCAGGCGTCGGCTGTGGGCTTTATGGCTCGCTCGAAGAAGCAGCCATCATGCGCGGCCAAGTTGAGCGCTTTAACCCCGCCATGGCTGCAAACATCCGCCAAACCCGCCTCAGCGGCTGGGCTGATGCGCTGAAGCGCGTGCTCGCATAAGCCTCTAGATTCAACGCACTGACAAGCACTCCTGTCTTTTTGACAAGGGTGCTTGACAAAACTTTGCCAATGTGTGACAAGTGTCCTTGTCATAATAGCAAGGAAACCTGACATGACAGATGTCGTACCTCAAAAATCTCGTACCAAAAGCTTAGGGAAATTCCTTCTTAGCGTAATGGGAATTGCATTTGCTGGCGGCATTTTCGGCTATTTTGTGGGTGGCTGGGTCCGTGAGTTTGAAGAAGGCCGGGTCGGCTTCTTCTTGGCAGAAATTGGGTTTGCCCCCTCACTCAGTAGCTTCATCGGTGTGCTCCTTTTGATCATCTATCTGATCAGTGCGGGCCTATTTGGCTTGGCGACCGTGAATAAGAAGATTGCGCGCAATCGGATTTTAACGGGAGGCTTGGGCGATAACCCAAGCTCACGCCGGGCCTTCTCCTCACTCGCCCTCTTTTATGTGGGCTATAGTCTGGCATTTGGGGTCCTTGTGTTCCTCGACGCCTTTCCCAAAGTGGGGCTCAGCCAACCCATCATGTTCCAGAGCCTGATCGTTATTGGGGTCTGTTTGATGGGATGGTGTGCCTATCGCGTATGGATCAGCTTTGACGAATTCTTCCGTGCGATTTGGGTAGAAGCCAGTGCTTTATCCGCCTTTGTTGTTCTCCTGGGCGTTTGTGTCGAAATGGGCGCAGCAAAGCTTGGGCTTATCGAAGGCATTTCGGGCTTTGATTGGCTTGTCATCTATCAGTCGGTCTATCTTGTCGTGTACGGCATTGTCTCGGGAATCCGCGACCCCAACATGCTCACCATGGAGGAACCAGAAGACGCATGAAAAACCGTCTCAAAGTCCTCCGTGCGGAGCGGGATTGGTCGCAATCTGATCTCGCCGACGCACTCGACGTTTCCCGCCAGACGATCAATGCCTTGGAGACCGGGAAATACGACCCCTCTTTGCCCCTAGCCTTCAAAATTGCGCGCCTGTTTGGCCTGCCGATCGAAGCGATCTTCGAGGACAATCCATGAACGAACAATCTCCTTCCCCTCATAAGACAAAATGGTCGCGGCAGACCAAGCTCAATTTCTACATCGGCGGTTCCCTGCTTGTTGGCGCGGTGGTTGGTTTCTTCATCCCATTCAGCGCTGGAAACGGACCGACAGCCCTTTTTGTCGGGCTTTTATGTCTCGCCGTGATCGTAGGTGTGGCAGCGACCATCCACTATACCAATCTTCTCGATGAGCTGGCCCGCCACACCCATGAAGTCGCTTATTATTGGGGCTCTGTCATCACCATTTCGATCTGCTTTGTCCCGGTTACCGCTCTCGTCGGCTTTCCGGACTTTCAACTCCCCAGCTTAGAAAACCTGCTGGGCACCAAAACACACGCCTTTGCTGCGGGCATGGGCGTGGCCATGGTGATCCTTCTTGCGAGCTATTTCGCAATTTGGGCCCAGATGTGGCTGAAGCGCAAATAGTGCCTGAAGCCAGCCCGCACCAAACCCTGTTTCACCTCCCCTCTCACTTTAACCTACATGAGGAATATGATGATAAAGAAGACTCTCCTGGTCGCCGCGTCGGCTTTGGGCATTGCTCTGTTTCAAGCCCCGATGGCGATGGCCCAACCGGCCAAAGCACCTGCGGCGGCACCTGCCAGCCAAAAAGCTACCCCAGCCCTGTGGGTGGTGAAGGACAGCGATACCACCATCTATCTGTTCGGAACCTTCCATCTGATGGCCCCTGACGTGGACTGGAACCATGGCAAGGTAAAAGCCGCCTTTGAAAGTTCCGACACCTTGCGCTTAGAGATCGCAAATCTGGAAGCCGAAGGCCCCGTCATCGCCAATCTGATGGCCACAAAGGGCCAATTGCCAGCCGGAAAGACGCTTTTTGATGGCTTGACCGAAGCCCAGAAGACAGGGCTCAGCTCCATTATCGCCCAAAGTGGCTTCCCTCCCCAAGCGATCCAACAAATGCGGCCTTGGATGGCCAGCCTTATTCTGTCACTCAGCCTCTATCAAAAGCTTGGCCTGGACCCCAACCAGGGGGTGGACAAGACGCTGGATAGCTTGGCCCGTGCAGCAAACAAGCCCGTGGAAGGCTTTGAAACCGGTGCCGAACAAGTTGGCTTCTTCGCCAATCTGACCGATGCCCAACAAAAGGCGATGCTGGTCTCAACCATTGAAGACTGGGACCAAGCCACAACCATGCTGACCGACATGGTCGACGCTTGGAAGACCGGTAATGCGGACAAGCTGGGCGATCTGATGAATACAAGCCTGCGTACCCAGCCTGAACTTGCCAAACTCATCTTGGCCGATCGCAACCAGCGTTGGGCCGATTGGATCGCCGCCCGGATGGCTAAGCCCGGTACCGTCTTTGTCGCCGTGGGTGCCGGCCATTTAAGCGGCCCTGACAGCGTACAGGCCTTCTTGAAGCAAAAGGGCATCTCCTCGAGCCGGATTGAAACGAAGTAAGGCCGTCAACATCTCCCCCCGTCATCCCCGCCGAAGCGTGAGCTGCGGGCGGGGACCTTGGGGGACTTTGCGTAAGGGTATCCCGGATCGGCTGCGCCGTCCGGGATACCATCGTTCAAGGCTTTTCTATCTAGAAGGCAGAGGCGCAGGCTCTGCCTGCCGCACATCCCACACACGGACGGCCTTTTAACCCTTCAACAAATCCCTATGTTAGCACGATGAGCCAAGATCTTTATTCTGCGCGCGTGTTAGAGCTTGCGGCCGATATTCCCCTTGTCGGACTGCTAGCAAGCCCCGATGGGCGATCTCATCGCGTCTCGCGCTTATGCGGGTCAGAGATTGAGGTGGATGTGTGTCTGCAGGATGGTCAGGTCTCGGCAGCAGGGATTGAGCCAAAAGCCTGTGCTCTGGGGCAAGCCAGTGCCAGCATTTTGATGCGTCACATTGTTGGGGCAAGCCCGCAGGAGATCCGGGCCGCACGCGATGCGTTCAAGGCCATGCTGAAAGAGCATGGACCAGCACCTACCGGACGTTTCTGGGAGTTACGTTACCTCGAGGCGGTGCGCGATTATGCGCCGCGCCACACCTCAGCCCTGTTGGCATTTGACGCCGCGGTTGAAGCTGTCGATCGTGCCCTTGCCCATCAAACTGCCGCCGGGGAAATCTGACGCAAGGGGTGGTGACAAGGCCCCCCATGTCAGGGTAAAGAGACCTATGATGTTTGCACTTCAGGTTGCCCATTTGACTACTGACTAAAGCCGGCGAAGCGCGGCAGGGCGCTTCGCTGCGGCAAGTTTTCTCCCTGCCTGACTGTTCGACAAAGACTTCTCTCCCTCCCCCTGAGATTAGGCACTGGATAGAGCGCGTCTGGCTTTTTCACAGACACCCGACGCCGCTGGCAATGATCATGGCAAGACCAACGACCCTCTCTGTACCGGCACGGGTGCTTTTGGCCGCGCAGCGCGTTTACAAGGTCACCTTGTCGCCGCTGATTGGTCAGCAGTGTCGGTATCTGCCGACATGCTCTGACTATGCCGCCGATTGTGTCCGTCAATTTGGGGCCTGGCGTGGGTCTTGGATGGGGCTGGCGCGACTTTGTCGATGTCGACCTGGTGGGGGCTCTGGCTATGATCCAGCGCCTATAACCTGTGAGGCGGTCTCAGCCTTCACGCCGTGGCGTTATGGGGATTGGAAATTGGGCGCCCGCCCGGCCGATCCTGACGCGACAGGGGCACCTCCCAACAGTCAAGCTACCCCGCATCAAGCTTCTCTTTGAAATACCACTCTGGCAGTAACTCCGATGATCCACTTAGAATTTCCCGACGGTGCCGTTCGCCCCTATGAGCCAAAGATTACGCCTTTGGCCATCGCTGAAGGCATTTCCAAATCGCTTGCCAAGAAAGTCGTGGCCGCCAAAATCGATGGTCAATGGTGGGATTTAAGCCGCCCGCTTGACCATGGCGGCAAGTTCGAGCTGGTGACGCGAGACAGCGCCGATGGCTTGGAAGTTCTGCGCCATGACACCGCCCATGTGCTGGCCCAAGCGGTGCAAGAGCTATTCCCCGGTACGCAAGTCACGATCGGGCCCACGGTGGAAGATGGCTTCTATTACGACTTCTACCGCGAAGAAAAATTTTCCACCGACGATTTTGAAGCCATTGAAAAGCGCATGCGCGAGATTGTCGATGCCGATCTTCCTATCGTGCGCGAGGAAATGGACCGCGATGCGGCCATCGCGCATTTCAATGAGATTGGCGAGACCTTCAAGGCCAATATCATCGACGACATCATCCCCCCGGGGGAGGTCATCACCGTCTATCGCCAAGGCGATAGCTGGAAGGATTTATGCCGCGGCCCGCATTTGCCGTCTACCGGCCGCTTGGGCAAAGCCTTTAAGCTGATGAAGCTTGCCGGTGCCTATTGGCGTGGCGACCCCAAGAACCCACAGCTACAACGCATTTATGGCACGGCTTGGGCCGACGATAAGCAATTGGCGGATCATTTGATGCGCTTGGAAGAGGCCGAAAAGCGCGACCACCGCAAGATCGGCAAGGCGCTTGATCTGTTCCATTTCCAAGAAGAGGCGCAAGGTTCGGTCTTCTGGCACCCCAAAGGCTATATGATTTGGCGCACGCTAGAGGCCTTTATCCGCCGCCAACTCGATGCCGATGGCTATGTGGAAGTGAAGACGCCTCAGCTTCTGGCCTCTAAATTCTGGGAGCAATCGGGCCATTGGGAGAAGTTCCGCGAGAATATGTTCGTGGTGCCCGATGAAGCCCCTTCTGTCGAAGAAGGTGCCCCCATTTTCTCTGGTGAAGCCGATCTCTTGGCCCTAAAGCCGATGAATTGCCCGGCCCATATCCAGATTTTCAAGTCCGACCAGCGCAGCTATCGCGACCTGCCGATCCGCATGGCAGAGTTTGGCTGTTGCCACCGCAATGAGGCCAATGGCGCTTTGCATGGCCTGATGCGGGTTCGCCAGATGACGCAAGATGATGCGCACATTTTCTGTCGCGAAGATCAGATTGGCGACGAGACCAAGCGCTTTTTGAACTTGTTCAATCGCGCTTATACCGCTTGTGGGCTGACCAATATCCATTACCGCTTGGCGACGCGCCCTGAAAAGCGGGCGGGCAGTGACGAGACGTGGGATAAGGCCGAAAAGGCCTTGGCCGATGCCTTGACCAGTGTTGGTGTCGATTTCGTCATCGCCGAAGGCGATGGGGCCTTTTATGGGCCGAAGCTCGAGTTCCATCTGACCGACGCCATCGGCCGGACCTGGCAGTGCGGTACGTTCCAATTGGACTATGTGCTGCCTGAACGTCTGGATGCGGTTTACACTGGTGAAGATGGCCAGAAGCATCGTCCGGTGATGTTGCACCGGGCGGTATTCGGCACGTTTGAGCGCTTTATCGGGATTATGATCGAAAACTATTCCGGTGCTCTGCCAACCTGGCTGGCTCCGGTCCAAGCGGTGGTTGCGACCATTACCTCAGAAGCCGATGCTTATGGGCAGGAAGTGGCTGCCCGCTTTAAGCAGGCAGGTATTCGCGTGGAAACCGACCTACGCAACGAAAAGATCAATTACAAAGTGCGCGAACATTCCCTCGCCAAAGTGCCTGTTATGGCCGTTGTGGGCCGTCGTGAAGCCGAAGAGGGCAAAGTTGCTTTGCGTCGCTTTGGCAGCCAAGCCCAAGAGATCATGACGCTGGATGAAGCAATTGCGATCTTGACGGCAGAGTGTTTACCCCCGGACCTGAAAGAGACTCTTGCTTGAGTGCTGCCCCCCTAGGCCACAATTCTGTTCGCCGGATGGACCCTCGCGCAAAAATCGCGGGGGCCTTTGGCATTGCCTTTGGCTTTTTTGCCGGTACCGGTGTTTCGGGTCTGGCGATGAGCTTAGGGATTGCGGGCCTATGGGGCTTGATTTACGGCCTGTCGGCGCAAGGAAAGCCTTTAGATCAGGCCTTTGTTAAGGCCCTTAAAAAGCACGGCGAGACCTGGTTGTGCTTATTCTTGTTTGCCCTTTGGGTATTGTCGACCTCGCTTTGGTCGCCGGCCCCGGCTTTGGCGGAAGAGACAGTTCGCAGGCTGGCTGCGGTTTGTGTCTTGGCACCCATTGGTATTTGGGCGGTCTGTGCCTGTCGAGGGGAGGACCGGCTATTGGCCCAGCGTGCAATCATTGCCGGGGTCTTTCTATCGCTTGGTATCCAAGCCAGTGAAGCGATTAGCCACTATGCGATGAACCGGTTTGCCTCGCCCGAAAAAGAGCCTTTGGAGATTGCGGGCGATATGGGGCGCGCAGCTTCAGCAACCCTGACCCTGTTTTGGGTTGCCTATGCGTGCCTCTATCAACAAATGTCGGATGCGCGCATCCGCTTTGCCTTAGTTGGGCTCGCGATCTTTGTATCCTTACAATTTGGCACCGACATCAATGCGGTCGGCATGGTTCTGGGCACCATCGCGGCCGTGTTTGCATTGAGCTTTCCCCGTACCGCTTTAGCGCTGGTTAGCGGTGGTGCGGCCACGTTGATTGCGGCAGCGCCCTTGATTTACCCCACCCTGGCCAATCTCGCCTTCAAGCTGCTGCCCGGGGACAAAATGCCCTTATCCTATGGGCGACGGGCGCAAATGTGGGAGACCGCATCTGGCTATATTGCGCAGAAGCCCCTGACAGGTTGGGGGTTGGGGGCTGGCAGCACGTTTGATACGCCGATCATGTATGGCGGGTTTGAATGGCCCATTATCCAGCTCCACCCCCATGCAGCGCCCATGCATATCTGGCTGGAGACCGGCGGGATTGGGGCTTTGCTCGCCTCGGTGACGATTGTTTTGGCAGGGGGTGTCGCGATCCGGGTCTTTGGCCGACATCGGATCGCCGCATCTGCCCTCGTCGGCGGGTTAACGTTCCTTGCCCTCAATTGGGGCTTTAGCCATTCGGCTTGGCGCGAGTGGGTTTGGACCAGCTTTGCTGCTTTGATCGCCTTCTCCTTCATGCTGCGCAATTCGCGCCGTTGGGCCTCAACTTTGCGAGCCCGCCGTGTCGACTGAGACGGCGATCAGCGCCGTCGTCGTCTCGTTTCACACGGGCGATATCTTGAACGCGTGTCTGACCCGATTGTTGGAATGCCCGCGTTGTGACGAAGTCATTCTGGTCGACAATGGCAATCGCGATGATGTTGTGCGGGACTTATTGGCTTGGCAGACGGCGGAACCCCGCCTGAAATTGGTTACGGGGCACGGCAATATTGGCTTTGGTCGCGGCTGTAATCTGGGCGCGAAACAGGCAAGCTCGCCCATTCTGGCGTTTGTAAATCCTGATTGTGTGCTTGATCGTGAAAGTTTGGCGCGCTTGGCAGACCTTGCCGACTCACCTGTCCCTGTCCTCGTTGGTGGCCATATTCGCGATGAAAATGGCGTCGAACAGCGCGGTGGGCGCCGCGGCACATTGTCACTCTGGTCGGCCTGCGTCAGCTTTTCTGGCCTCGGTCGCCCTGGCGAACAGGCTGGCATCTGGCGCGACTTCAATCGAAACCGCGAAGTCCTACCCGATGAGCCCATAGAAACCCCTGTTGTTTCAGGGGCTTTGATGGTGACGCGCCGAGATATCTTTTGGCAAATCGGTGGATTTGACGAGGCCTATTTCCTCCATGTGGAGGATATTGACCTCTGCCATCGCTATGGACTTGCGGGCTTTAAGGTCATTTTTGACCCTTTGGCGCGTGCGACTCATATCGGCGGAACCAGCCAAACTGCCGCTTGGCGGGTCGAAATCGCGAAATTACGTAGCTTTCTGTATTATTTTTGGAAATTTTCGCGTCCACCTCTCGGACGTTTAGCTGTTTTATTGATGGCCCCTTTGCTCACACTGGCGATTCTAGGGCGAATACTCGCGTCTAAATAGGCGCTTAACGCAGCCTCCTACCCGATAGTGGCTTGATCTTCCATAAATTTGGACGCATGATTGTGTCCATAAAAATAGTCACATTCTTTTCTGTGGGGGATCGAGTGCGCACACGGAGATAGGGATTACCTGATGCTAGATGACCACTCAGAACCAGTGCGCCCAATTCGCGCCTTATTGCGGGGGCTAGAAGCACTGCGAGCACTTAATGGGCAAGACGGCATGACCGTCACCGAAGTAGCAGAGCGCGCGCGAGTCCCTAGAACGACGGCCTACCGAATTTTGGAAACCCTCTGTCAGGGGGGATTTGTCATCCGCGATGAAATGGATGACCGTTATCGGCCTACCCTTGCCGTGACCAATCTCGCCGAAGGTGCCCAGAACGAAGCTTGGATCCGCGAAGGCGCTTGGCCGCTGATTGCCAAGCTCGGCAAGCAAATCTTATGGCCAATCGGCATTTGGACCTTAACCGGCTCTGATTTGACTTTGCGCGCCGCGACCGACCGAACCAGCCCGCTTGCGCTCAATCGTTTGACCAGTGGGGCGCACGCCGATCTGTTTGAATCCGGTGCCGGGCAAGTCATGCAGGCGTTTGAGACCTCGCACAAGCGGAATCTTTTGGAAGAGATCGGTTTGCATCGCCAAGGCCATACGTCGCTTAAGGCCCAGTTGGAGACCATTCGCACCCGCGGCTATGCGTTTGATACGAAGGCCGTTGGCGGGGAGATTAATCTGGCGGTGCCGGTTCTGCGGCCAACTTCCGGCGAAGGCCCCGAAGTTTTGGCGGCCGTTACCGTGCGCTTCATCCGCTCTGCCTTGAGCGATGAGCGCGCGATTGGTGAGCTTTTGCCCAAACTGCTGCACTTGGCCACCGATATTCGTCAGGCCTATCTCGAATTTGCGCCACCTGCGTCGCAAGCGTCCAGAATTAGCGCTGGGGGCCGTTCGCCTGAATATCAACAGGCTTAGGGATCACTTTCCCGATTTTAAGCGTCACCTCATCGCCCTTTGAGTAATTGAGGCCGGCGATTGGGCTCCCGCGCCATTCAACGCGATAGCCCTTTTCTTCGAGCGCGGCGATCAGCGGTGCCTCAAACTGTAGGTCCGCATTGACCACAATCCCCACCCCCGGCTTGGCTGCGGCAGCAGCTGCCGCCACGCTCGACAAAGCAGAATCGCTACGGGTCAAGAAGATCAGGCTGGGTTCCTGATAGCCTGCGCCAATCAGCGGGCCGGGTTGTCCCGGCGAAAGACGTGGATGCAAGCCTTCCTTCACAAGGGCGGAAGACACTTTTTGGCTTAAATCCAGTTGTGGAATGGACGGCACAAAGACGCCCTTGATTGCAAGGCTGGCGATCATGGCCGCACCGATCAATCCTGCCGCCGCAAAGCGGGACCGGGCGATGACCAGGCCCAAAGCGGCAAGTCCAGCCACGCCAATAGCGATACTGGCCTGCAGGGCAATTGTCTGCGTGCCCTCTGCGACATCTGCGGCCAAAACCGGCGGCAAAGCAGCCATAATCAGCGTGCCAAAGGCCAAAATCACGATGCTGCTCCACCGCAGCCAAGCCTTTTGCCAGCCACCATTTAAAAGCCCGACCGCACCCAACAACAAGACGGCGCCATGTACGGGCAGGGTATAGTGCGCGAGCTTGGCGGGGGCTGCCTCAAACATCAGCCAACCCGGCACCAGCCAAGCCAATAAATAGCGCACGCGGCCGTCTTTTCGGTCGCGCCACGCCGTCCAAAGCGCGAGCGGGATCAAAATACTGCCCGGCCAAAAGATGATGGGCGATAACAAAAGATGGGCACCGGGCGGCACACTTTTGTTCTCAGATTGCCCCGAAAGCTTGGGGGCCAGGTCTTGGCCAACAGCGTCAAAGAAGAATTGGCCATTGGTTGCCTGCCAGATCGCGATATACCACGGCAAAACAATGGCCGCCGCCAACAGCATTGAGGGCCAATGCAGGGCACGCCTGACCCAACCCAAGTCGCGCTCCCACAAGATGAGCATCAAACCCGATAGGATAACCAAAAGCGGGCCAATCGGCCCCTTGATCAGGGCCGCCATACCAAGCCCGACCCAAAGCGCCCAAGGTGCCCAACTTGTCTTTGCCTCTGGCCCCTGCCGCAATTTGGCCAAACCCAAATAGGCCAAGGCGGTAAAGCCTGCGAGGGCCGCATCCGTCTTGGCAATTCCGGCTTCGGTTGACAGCAAAAGCCCACAGGCAATCGCGATCCCCGCGATCAGGCCGATGCGTCGGCTATAAAGCAAAGCTCCGATCTGAAAGACACAGAAAGCGGCAAGACCGGCACCCAAAAGCGAGGGAATGCGGAAAGTTTGGATGGTCCTGGTGTTTGCGCCATCTAAAGGCCCTGCCGTTGCTGCTTGGAGCCAATGGATGCCAATCGGCTTTTTATTGCGCGGCTCATCCTGAAAGCTGATGCGGATAAAGTCACCCGTTTCAAACATTTGAGTCGTGGCTTGCACAAAGCGACTTTCGTCACGATCGAGCGGTTGCAAGGCCACAAAGCCCGGCAGGGCGCAGAGCAGCAGAACAAAGAAGATCAGGGCATGGGGCCGCCAGCCTTGGCAAAAAAAGTCGAGGAGGTCTAAGCCGTGCTTATGCTTCTGATGGGCTGGGACGTCTTGGACTTGTTCGGACACGCCTGCTTCCTTGATTGCGCGACAGCGTGGTAACCATCGCAATGCTTATCATCCCCCTCTAGCTACTCCTTCTGGCTGTGGCAATTGATGCCAAATCATTCGATCTTTTGGCGATGGGTGCGAATCCCGCTTCGTAAATCCGACGACCCACCCTATGGCCAAAAGGCGTTGAGGTTCTGATGTCCGAGTTACATAAACACGATCTATCGATTGCCGTGCTGGTTCCCTGTTATAATGAGGGCGCTACGGTGGCGACCGTCGTGAAAGACTTTGCCGCCGCGCTGCCGAGCGCAAAAATCTATGTCTATGACAATCGCTCAACCGACGACACGTTTGCGCGCGCGGTCGAGGCTGGCGCGATTGTGCGGCGGGAAGATCGGCCCGGCAAGGGTGAAGTTGTCCGCCGCATGTTTGCCGATATTGAGGCCGATATCTATGTGATGATTGATGGCGATGCGACCTATCACGCCCCATCCGCCCCGCAATTGATTGATCTCATGGTCTCAACCCATGCAGACCTTGTGAATGGGGCCCGCGTGGATACGGCGGTGAAGGCCTATCGCCCCGGTCATCGCTTTGGCAACCGCCTTTTGACCGGCTTGGTCAGCGCCGTTTTTGGCCAAATGACCACCGACATGCTGTCGGGCTATAAGATTTTTTCCCGCCGGTTTGTGAAATCCTTTCCCGCCCATTCGCGCGGATTTGAGATTGAGACCGAGCTGATGGTCCACGCTCTGGAATTGCGCATGACGATCAAGGAACAGCCCACCCCCTATGCCGAGCGGCCAGAGGGCTCGATATCCAAGCTCAATACCATCCGCGATGGCATTCGTATCATCTCCATCATCGGCTTGTTTGTTCGCGAAGAACGGCCATTGGCGGTCTTTAGTATCTTGGGCGTCCTATTGGCGCTAACCGCCTTATTCTTGGGCATCCCAGTCGTGCTCGAATTCTGGGAGACAGGCCTTGTGTCGCGCTTCCCCACCGCGATTTTGGCAAGCGCTTTGATGATTACCGCGGTCATTTCGGTATTCTCAGGCTTCGTCCTTGATACGGTGACGCGCGGCCGCCGCGAGGTGAAGCGCTTTGCCTATCTCGCCGCCCAAGACAAGCGCTTTTAAGCTCACCCTGTGCTAAACAAAAACGCTTCCCGGCAGGGCCAGGAAGCGTTTGGTTTTGGGTTTCTGCCCGAAGGCTGATGTGAGGCTTAGAGGCCAGCTTTGGCCAATTCACCCATCAGTTCTGGCACAGCTGACTTATAGTCAGCAACCAAGCCATAGTCTGCAATCGCAAAGATTGGTGCGTCGGCATCTTTATTGATGGCGACGATGACTTTGGAATCCTTCATGCCGGCCAAATGCTGGATGGCACCGGAAATGCCGACAGCCACATAAAGCTCTGGCGCGACAACCTTGCCGGTTTGGCCGACTTGATAGTCGTTTGGTGCATAGCCTGCATCTACTGCAGCGCGCGAGGCACCCACAGCGGCACCCAATTTGTCGGCCAAAGGCTCGATCACATTGTGGAACTCATCCGCCGAACCCATGGCGCGACCACCCGACACAACACGCTTAGCGCCTGCCAATTCGGGGCGGTCGGACTTGACGATCTCAGCACCCTTAAAGGTGACAGCAGCCGAAGGCGCGCCAGCCGTGACAGCTTCCACTGCAGCCGACCCACCTGCCCCTGCAGCCGCAAAAGCGGTGGTGCGGACGGTGATGACCTTCTTGGCGTCGGAGGTTTCAATCGTTTCCAGCGCATTGCCAGCATAGATTGGACGGACAAAAGTCGTAGCATTCACCACTTCTTGGATTTCCGAGATGGGCGATACGTCCAAAGCTGCAGCGATGCGGGGGGCCGCATTCTTGCCGGTTGCGGTGGCGGCAAACAAAACCGCGTCATAAGAGGCCATCAAAGGCACAACGAGGCCTTCAACCGCTTCTGCCACACCTTGCTCAAAGGCAGCACCTTCGGCGTGGAGGACTTTGCGGACGCCTGCGATACCCGCAGCAGCCGCAGCGGCAGCCCCGGCACCAAGGCCTGCGACCAAGACGTCGACATCAGACGACAAAGCCAAAGCGGCGGTGATGGTCTTGTTGGTTGCGTCCTTCACAGACGCATTATCGTGCTCAGCAACAACGAGAACAGCCATTAGAGGACCCCTGCTTCTTTGAGTTTGCCAACCAATTGCTCGGCGCTTTCAACTTTGATGCCGCCAGCGCGCTTGGGTGGCTCAGTCACTTTCAAAACCTTCAGACGTGGCGCAACATCGACGCCATAATCACCGGTCGATTTGACGTCGATTGGCTTCTTCTTTGCCTTCATAATGTTTGGCAAAGAGGCATAGCGCGGTTCGTTCAAGCGCAGGTCTGCGGTCACGATGGCTGGCAAAGCGACTTCCAAAGTCTGCAAACCACCGTCGATTTCGCGGGTGACCGTTGCTTTGCCATCGGCAATCTCAACTTTCGACGCGAAGGTGGCTTGTGGCCAGCCCAAGAGGGCAGCCATCATTTGGCCGGTGGCGTTATTGTCGCCATCAATGGCCTGCTTGCCCATCAGAACCAATTCCGGGGCTTCTTCAGCAACAACGGCTTTCAGCAATTTCGCAACGGCCAAAGGCTCTAAATCGTCATCGGTTTGGATCAGAATGCCACGATCCGCACCCATGGCCAAAGCCGTCCGGATGGTTTCTTGAGCCTGTTGAGGGCCGATCGACACTGCAACAATCTCAGTCGCAACACCTTTTTCCTTCAGACGCACCGCTTCTTCGACGGCGATCTCGCAGAATGGGTTCATGGACATTTTGACATTGGCCAAGTCTACCCCGGTTTGATCGGGCTTCACGCGGACCTTCACGTTGTAATCAATGACCCGTTTGACGGGTACGAGGACTTTCATGGGGCGTCTCCACTGAGTGAGCTTTTGGTTTTAACGGGGCAAGTTAGCCTAACTTGCCCCAGTTTCCAATTTTTGTTTGAGTCAGATCTCAATATGGACCGGCTGCGAGAGCCGACCAGATTTATTTTGGTGCCGCTTCAGTCGCTGGTGCGGCGGCTTCTGGCGCAGCGGCAGGGGCAGCACCTTCAGCCGCAGGGGCGGCACCGTCTGCAGGCGCAGCTGCTGGGGCGGCGGCAGCGGCGGCTGCAGCTGCTTGTGCTGGATCACGGGTTGGGTCTGGCGCAGGCAGGGCAGCTGGCGATGGCGATAGCGAACGCAGATACGCAACCAAAGCAACACGGTCTGAGGACTTGCCCATGCCGGCATAGGCCATGGCGGTGCCTTTGATATAGCTCTTCGGGGCCTTCAAGAAATTATAGAGGCCATCGTAATCCCAGGGCTTGCCATAGGCTTTCATCGCATCCGAATAGGCAAAGCCTGCATGGGTGCCAGCCACCCGGCCCATAATGCCATACAGCATTGGGCCAGTCTTGTTGGCGCTTCCGGGTTCTACATTGTGGCAGGACGAGCAAACCTTGTGCAGCTTGTCGCCTTCAGCAACCAATTCTGCGGTTTTGGCGGGGTCAGCCAAAAGCGTGCCCCAGTCTGGCATGAGCTCAGGACCGGCTGCGGCCTCTGCACCACCTGCGGGAACTTCCGCAACTTCTACTGGAAAGCCTACGGCCGCTGTATCATTGGCATAGACCATATCACCCAAAGTACGAAGGCCCATAATGCCCAAGCCGGTCGCCAGTAAGGCGCCAGCTACCATGTTGAACCACAGATTGTTGCTGCTCATAACGGTGCTAATATCCCTGTTGTCGCGTGTTTGTCTCGAACCGCCCGCCCTCTTTTCAAGGGTGTTTGGCGGACTTTGCGTATTAGACTGTCCTATGGCATGCGTCTCAGCGGCTTTCAACAGTTTGTGCTGTGGCACCGCGCAGACATAGGCTCGCATTCTCTGGCTTTGGGCATTAAGAACGCCTGCTCGCAAAGGGTCATCACCATGTCGCAACCCCTTATCGTCATCCCCGCACGCTTGGCCGCAACCAGGCTGCCCGGCAAGCCTTTGGCCGATATTGCGGGCAAGCCGATGATTGCACGGGTGATTGAGCGCGCGCTTCTGGCCAAGCTTGGCCCGGTGGCTGTTGCCGCTGGTGAGGCTGAAATTGTCGCCGCCGCCCAAGAAGCCGGCGCAATGGCGGTGCTAACAGACCCAGATTTGCCCTCTGGATCGGACCGAATTCACGCCGCTTTGGCCGAATTAGACCCGGATGGTCATTTTGACCCGATCATCAATCTGCAAGGCGATATGCCAACCTTGAACCCAGCCTTGATCCAACAGGCCCTTGCGGCCCTTGAAGATGCGCCTGATGCGGCGCTCTCAACCTTGGTATCCCCCAGCACCGATCCGGCAGAGCGGGCCGATCCCAATGTTGTGAAGGCCGTAGTTTCGTGGCCAGACGGGACAGAGGGGGGTGCGACAACGGGTCGCTGCCTTTACTTCACCCGGGCAGACGCGCCCACGGGGCCAGGACCGATCCAGCGCCATGTGGGCCTTTACGTCTGGCGGCGGCGCGCCTTGGCGCGTTTTGTTGCTGCACCGCCATCGCCTTTGGAAGTGCGCGAGAAGCTGGAACAATTGCGCGCCCTTGAATTGGGCATGACGATTGTGGCGCGCGCGGTCGATGAATTTCCGAAGGGCGTCGACACACCCGAACATTTAGAAGGTGCCAGAGCGTGGTACCAGGAGCAGGCATCGTGAGTGACTTTGTTGAAGGTAAAATCGCCTTTCAGGGCGAGTTGGGGGCCAATTCCCACGCGGCGGCCAAAGCGGCTTGCCCTTCCTTAGAGCCTTTGCCCTGCCAAACCTTTGAAGATGCGTTTGCAGCTGTTGCCAGTGGCAAAGCGGTGCGCGCCATGATTGCAATTGAAAACACCTTGGCCGGTCGGGTTGGCGATGTGCACCACCTTCTGCCCGAGGCAGGCCTTTATATCGTGGGGGAATATTTCGCCCCCATTCACCACCAATTGGTGGGCGTGAAAGGTGCGACCCTCGCCGACATCAAAAAGATCCGCTCTCACCCCATGGCGCTCGGCCAGTGCCGCAAGATCATCCGCGAACTGGGCGCAGAAGCGGTTAAAACCGCCGACACCGCCGGGGCTGTACGCGAGATCAGCGAAATGGGCGACAAGAGTGTCGCAGCCCTTGGCTCTACCTTGGCGGCGGCCTTTTATGACCTGCCAATTCTGCGCGCAGATGTGGAGGATGAACCCCACAATGCCACCCGCTTTGTCATCCTTTCGGCCACGCCAGAGGATGCTGACCTCGAAGACGGCAAATGCATCACCAGCTTTGTCTTCCAGGTGCGCAATATTCCTGCCGCTTTGTACAAAGCGATGGGTGGGTTTGCGACCAATGGCGTGAACATGACGAAGCTCGAAAGCTATCAGATCGGCGGCAGCTTTAACGCCACCCAGTTTTATGCCGATATTGAAGGCCATCCGAGCGAGCGCAATGTGCAATTGGCGCTTCAGGAATTGAAATTCTTCTCGGCCGAACTGAAAATCCTGGGCGTCTATAAGGCCCATCCATTCCGCAAGCTGGAGGCCGGCGCTTAAGCACCCCCCGTTTCGAAAGGCCCCTTTGCCATGAAGCCCTTGACCCCCGCCCTACGCAAAGAGGCCGTCACCTCGCTGGAACAATACTGCGCCGAAAACTTTGACGAGCCGGTCGGCAATCTGGCGATTGAGGCCTTGTTTGACTTTATGGCCGCCGAAATCGGCCCGCTCTTCTACAATCAAGGCGTCAAAGACGCCCAGGCCCACATCCAAGGCACCCTCACCGACTTAGACCAAGACATCTATCAAGAGCCCTTTACCTACTGGCGACGCAAACGGTGAAGGGGCGGGGGCCGATGCAGATCGCGGCCTGAAGCCATTCTAGGTCATGAGGCATAGGATCCTAACATATTCGAGTCTTCCTTGGCTTGGGCATATTCTTCCGATGGCATGCACCCTGTCAGGCGAGGTCCATCGCTAAACCAAATCTTCCCACTCCCGCGCGCCATGGATAACGCGCACAATCTCTGCGACGGCGTCAGCTGCACGATACAGGATCAAATAACGGCCCATCGGAAGCAGGCGCATGTCAGGTCGCACATCAAAGCGTGGCGCCCCCATTTCTGGCATGGCCCCTAGGCTCGAAAGCGTTTTCTGAAGGCGATCAAACCAATGCTGCGCCGCGATGGGATTATCAGCGGCGATTGTCAGGACGATGCCTTCGATATCCCTAATGGCTTGCGGCAGAAGTCGATAGGTCACGCGGCGGTCTGGCTAGCGGTCGCTTTGGCTAATTTGGCTTGAATTTGGGCCATGGCATCCGGGCCATCGACGGCCGCACCGCTATTAAGACCTAGGTCCCAAAGCTGACCCAAGTGTTCGCCTGCCTTGGCACGATAGTCTCTGCGCTCACGCCATTCGCGCAATGCTTCGCGCATCACTTCACTCGACGAGGCATAAGCACCAGAACGAACAGCCTCTTTCAGCATCGCGGCCATTTCGGGCGTTAGGGCAACGCTGATTTTCTCAACATTTGACATGGCCGCACACTCCCTCGTGATGGCGTGACGGTAGGCAAGTTTCCTACTTTTTGCAAGTTTGAGCGTTGCGCGGCCTCAGGCCGTTCCAAGCTATTAGCTCTTTAATAGCCGCACACCTTCATGTTGCGCTTGACCTCTCCGCAATCCTTGGCCGGAACCCACCCCTGACTCACCCCTCACCCAATCCGGTCTCGGCCCTCGGCATAGCCGCGCGCGATGGTTTCGTAGATTTGGGCGTTCATCAGATTGGCCGCAGAGCAGTCTCTGGTTTTGATGAGGCGTGCCGGGACCCCGGCGATGATGGAGTTTTCGGGAAATTCCTGCCCCTGCCGCACCAGACTATGCTCTGCAACAATCGAGTTAGCCCCAATTTTTGCCCCGTCCATGATGGTGGAATTAATGCCGATCAAACAGCGGTCGCCAATTTCGCAGCCATGCAAGGTCACATGATGGGTGATAGAGCAATCCTCGCCAATCACGGTGGGCGTTGAATGGCCAACATGTAGCATGACGAAGTCTTGAATATTGGTGCGAGCGCCGATGCGGATTTCGTGGATTTCAGACCGCATCACGACATAAGGAAAAATGGAGGCACCCTTGCCGATCCGCACTTTGCCATAGAGCAGAGCCGTGGGGTGAATGAAGGCGGGCTCGTCCAAAATCACATCATGACCGCGTGAAAACATCCTTTGCCTCCCCTATGCGAGTTCGAGTGGGGCAAAGCCCTTCATGATTTGATCCATCGCCAAGCCCCGCGAATGCTCGATATGATGGCGGGCCGCAAGCTCTGCGGCCTTGGCATCGCCCGCCTCAAAGGCTTGGATTAAGGCCTCATGCTGGGCATCGGCATCGCGCTGATTGGCCTCATTACCGGGCCGGCCAAACAGGCCAAGATGGACCAAGCGCTGCATCTCATCGGCCAAGGTTTCCAACAAAGCGGCCAGCCTGCGATTGCCGCTCGCCTTGGCGATTTCGGCATGAAAGGCGCGATTGCTGTCGACAAAGGCCAGCTGGTCGCTTGCCGTCTTGGCCAGGTGTGGGGCGGCATTGAGGGCGCGCAAACGGGCCGGATCAATCTTGCCAACGGCCATAACGGCGGCCTGTGGCTCAACCATCAAGCGCAATTCAAACACATCTTTGAGGGAAGCCAAAGTGATGGGCGTTACCACAAAGCCATGACGGGGCACCGGCTGGACCAAACCCATTTCAGCCAGCCGCGCAAGGGCCGCCCGCGTTGCGGCACGCGCCAAACCATAGCGATTGGACAATTCAATTTCCGAGAAGTGAGCGCCCGGGGCCAAACGGCACGAGATGATCTCACGTTTCAGGCAGGCAAGGGCCTGATCGCTTTGGCGTGGGGCTAGGGTCTGATCCATAAACTCTTTATAACATGTTATTGACATGTTACAACAGGATAATCTATTGGCCCCCGTCATGAAGGAGTGGCAAAGATGTTGACGCAGGTGAGTTGGGCAGCACTTTTGCTCGTGCATATCATCCCGGCCGTGGCACTATTCCGGCCTGCCTTGATCACAAAGCTTTATCGGGTAGAGGCGGCCTCACCGCTCTTCTTGCTGTTCCAGCATCGCGCCGCGCTGTTTTTGGTGGTGTGCCTGATCTGTGTCTGGGCTGCCCTTCGGCCCGAGGTGCGGCAGCTGGCGACGGTCGCCGTTGGCTTCAGCATGCTCTCATTTCTGGGGCTGTTTTGGGCGGCAGGCTCTCCGCCCAGCCTGCGCAGCATCGCGCTGGTTGACCTTATCGGCCTGCCGTTTCTGGCCTTTGTCGCGTGGCAGGCCTTTAAGCCCTTGGGCTAGCCGCCCAAAGCTTCGTGTTTGCGCGCCAATCGCCAACCCCAAACAGTGAGGCCCAGCATAAGGGCATTGGAGCCGAGATCGAGCGCCATCCAGCGGTTAAAGATTGGGATCTCAAACACAAACCAATAATTGAACACAAAGAACGGCAACAGGGCAAAGGCATAGATAAGGAAGGTTTGCGCCGTAAAGCGGCTAAACCAAATGAACAGCCCACCCAAAACCGCCTGCGCGCCAAAACAACCAATCAAGAGCGCGCTCGTCGGGCTTAAATGCTGAAAAGCCGGATTGATCATCAACCCCTCCACCATATGCGGTGCCAACAAACACCACCCGCCCAGGATCAGATAAGGCAAGGCGATCAGGCGTTGGAGATGAAGGGGTGTGATGGTCATGGCGATGGAGTCCAACTTGTGCTGTGCCGCGACGATTGGATTAGAGGCTCCTGTCTCATGATTCAAAGCGAATTGGCATCGGGCTAAAAATAAAGGCCCCCAATGTAACCGGGCCCAATCTGCCCCCGTATCCTCCCGCAAGACACGATAAGGAGGCCACGGCCATGAAGTTTAAGAACATTGCGGCTACGGCCATTTCGGTTTTTGGCGCTGCCATTTTTCTCGATAGCTTGCGCTATAAGTTTACCGACCACCCCAAGACCCAAGTGATTTTCGGGGCTTTGGATGGGTGGGCAGGCTCTTTGGGTTTGCCGGGGCTGTTTGCCCATACCGGTCTCTTCAGCCAGTATGTCATTGGTTCGGCAGAGCTTTTGGCTTCAACCCTATTGATCGTGGGCTTGTTGCCTCGCCTGCAGCGTTTGAATGCGCTGGGTGCCTTGATTGCCTTTGCGGTGATGGCCGGCGCGGTCAGTTTCCATTTGTTCACGCCCTTGGGCATTGACCCCAACCATGATGGCGGCGGTCTATTTGCCGCAGCTGCGACCTTATTGGCTGGTTCTGTTGTGCTGATTGGCATTCGTTTGCCGGATATTTTGGGTCTTTTGGGGGATTTGCGCCGGATTTTTGTCGCCGATGCCCCGATGCCCTCTGAACCACGCCCAATCATCCAACCGGCGATGTAATCACCGCCTGACACGACCCTTCCCCCTCCATAACCCCATCCAACATCTTATTCACGGAAAGGATACCCCCATGAAAACCCTTAAGCTCGCCTTGATTTTGGCCCTCGCCCTCAGCCCCTTGGCGATTTCTAGCCCGGCTTTGGCCGATAAAGCACCGATTTGGACCAGCTTTGGCTCTAATGTCGCCATCAAGGGCTATGACCCAGTGGCCTATTTCACCACTGGCAAGCCCGTCCAAGGCACCTCGCAATACAAAGTCAATTATCAGGGCGCAGAGTTTCAATTCGCAAGTGCCGCCAATCGCGACGCCTTTGCCGCAAATCCTGCCCGTTATGCCCCACAATTTGGCGGCTATTGCGCTTGGGCGGTCAGCCAAGGCTATACGGCAGGGATCGACCCCAATGCGTGGGCCATTGTCGGCGGCAAGCTTTATCTGAATTATAACAAAGACGTGCAGGCACGCTGGCAACAAAATACGGCTGGCAACATTGCTGCTGCCAACCGTAACTGGCCGACTGTCTTGAAGAAATAAAAGCGCTTAAGCGATTAAGCTGCGTCGGTGGCGTCGTCCTTCAGGGCCTTAGCCAGGTCCAGAAGGCGGCGGCGTGGGCGTTCGCCCAAACGGTAATAGGCGCGGATCAGTTCCAGCGTTTCTTTTTGACGCAGAACTTCGGGTCCGATCTCATCATCATTGGCTGGCGGCTCATTGGCGGCCGTCATGGTCGACAAACCATCATAAAAATATTGTACGGCAATCGAAAGCGCACCGGCCAGTTCGAACAAGCGGCTGGCGGTGATGCGGTTGGCACCACATTCATACTTCTGGATCTGCTGGAAGCGAATACCGACGCTATCGGCCAATTGCTGTTGGGTCATGCCCATCAGACGACGGCGGCGTCGCAAGCGGCGGCCCACGTGTAGGTCGATTGAATTGGCCATCTAGTCCTCCTGGTCGTCAAAATTCAGAAGCGTCGTGCCACCGGAACGATCCGAAACGGGACGGCCAACGCTGTTACGATGGGTAGATTGCAAGGGCCATGCCGCTGAAGTGCGTCGTTTGCAGCACAAGGTGCTTGCCGTAATCGCGCCTCGCGCTTAGCTTGCTGCAACTGCGAAGAAAGCAGTTAGATATCAAAGGGCAGGTCTTTCCATCAAATGGCACAAATCAAAACAATTGGCGTTGTTGGCGCGGGTCAAATGGGGAATGGCATTGCCCATGTTGCGGCTTTGGCAGGATATGATGTCTTCCTGAACGACATCTCTCAAGAGAAGTTGGACGCAGGCCGCGCCCTGATTGAGCGTAATTTGACCCGTCAGGCGGCCCGTGGCCTGATTAAAGATGCCGAAATCGCCCCGGCTTTGGCCCGCATCGTGACCACAACGGCGATTGAAGACCTTTCTTCGATCGATTTGGCGATTGAAGCGGCCAGCGAGAAGGAAGATGTGAAGCGCGCGATCTTTAAGTCGCTGTGTGCCATCGTCCGTCCCGATACGATTCTCTCGTCCAACACGTCATCCCTGTCCATCACGCGGCTGGGTTCCTCGACCGACCGGCCAGAGCGTTTCATTGGTCTGCACTTTATGAACCCGGTGCCGATGATGAAGCTGGTGGAAGTCATTCGTGGTCTTGCCACCAATGAAGAAACCTATGAGGCCGCCACCGCCGTGGTCACGGCCATGGGCAAGACCATCACCAATGCCGAAGATTTCCCGGCCTTTATCGTCAATCGCGTCTTGATCCCGATGATCAATGAAGCCGTCTATACTTTGTATGAGGGTGTCGGCACGGTGGAAGGCATTGATAAGGCGATGCGCCTGGGTGCCAACCACCCGATGGGGCCATTGGAATTGGCCGACTTTATCGGCCTCGATACGATTTTGTCGATCATGCAAATCCTGAATGAAGGCTTGGCCGACACAAAGTATCGCCCATGTCCGCTTCTGGTGAAATATGTCGAAGCTGGTTGGCTCGGCCGCAAAACCGACCGCGGCTTCTATGATTATCGCGGCGAAACCCCCGTCCCAACCCGCTGATTTGCTGTAATGTGAGCGATGTCATCCCGGACGGCATAAGCTGATCGGGGCCCTTGTGCCGCAAAATCCCCTGAGGTCCCCGCTCTCCACTTCGTTCCGGCGGGGATGACATTGCTTTAGATTTCTTTTTGTCTAGACGCGCTTTGGTGATCCTTCCGGCCCACCAAACCGCAAACGAAATTGTTCTTGCGACCTCGGGGTAGTCAAGTGCGCAGCTTCGCTGCGTCGCGACGCGATCCGTTTTCGAAGAAAACGGACACTTGACGACCCAGATGTCGCGGCCATGCTTGATGATCCATTTTGGTGAAACAAGGTTTCCACCAAAATGGGTCCAGATGAAAATGACCCCTTCAGTCCCTTCGGGACAGCTTCCCCATGAATGGGGAAGCGGCATGTCCCACTGCTTCCGCACGCCGCTTCCCCGCTCGCGGGGAAGCTCCGGCGAAGCCGGTGAAGGGGTGTTTCTGCAGGGACAAATAAAAACTTATCCCCCACCACCCAAACCTCATGTAACCTTTCCCCGTTCCCAATGCGGAGGAGCTTCGGTCCGGGTTAAGCCGACTATTGGGGATTGGTAAGCGGGACTAAGCAGGGTTGAAGTGGCGACCTTGTGTTTCATCAGGATTTACCCCCCTGGT
>NZ_JADCBK010000026.1 GCF_020253525.1 Aquidulcibacter sp. | reverse complement strand
TATCGTCATCCACAAAGGTCCAAGGGATTTGCCCACCCAGCTTTAAAGCCACGCGTAAACCTGCCCGCAACCCATCTTCATGGAAACCATAGCCCTGCCAAGCGCCTGCAAACCAAGTTTTATTGACGCCTTGAATGGCTAGAATTTGCCGTTGGGCCTTGGCTGCTGGCGCATCAAACTGCGGGTGGGCATAATTAAAGCGCGCAAAGACTTTTGCGGGATCAATCGGCTTGGCCGGGTTTAGCGTCACAAATAAGGGGTAATTGGCGTCTTGGCCTTGCAAGCGGTTCATCCAATAGGTGAGTTCGATCGGCGCATCCGGGTCGCCGCGCGACACATTCCAGCTCGCCCAAGCGGCTTTGCGGATCGGCATATAGCTGGCATCTCGGTGTAGGATCGCTTCATTTGGGGCATAGCGGACGGCCCCCAAAATCGCGGTTTCTTGCGATGTCGGATCGGCCAAGAGGGCGAGCGCCTCGTCGGAATGGCACGCCAAGATGACTTCATCAAAGCGGTGGGATTGCCCACCTACCACCACATCGACCCCATGCGCGTCGCGGCGAACCTGCGTCACTGCAGCATTGAGGCGTACCCGTGTGCCGAGGCTTTCGGCAAACTTCTCCACATAACGGCGCGACCCACCCGTGACGGTTCGCCAATTAGGCCGCTCAAAATGAACAAGGCGATGGTTATTGAAGAAGCGCACAAAGCTTGCCGCCGGATAATCCAGCATGCCCTTTTCCGGCGTCGACCAGATCGCAGCCCCCATCGGCACCAAATAACGCTCTAAAAAGCGCTGCGAGAGGCCGAGTTTGGCACTATATTCCCCCAAGCTCATGGTCTGAAGCGCAGGGTCGTGAACGTCCTTCTGGGCTTGGGCGTTAAAGCGCAGCATATCGGCCAATAGCGCCCAATGGCTTGGGTCCAACGCATTACGCTTCCAAGCAAAATAGCCTGGCGCGCCATCAGAGCCCCATTCACTGCCCGGTCTGCCATCGCGCACCGAAAAGCTCATATCCGATTGCTGGGTAGCCACGTTTAAGGCCTCAAACAGCGCAATCAGATTGGGGTAATTGAGGGCATTATAGACGATAAAGCCCGTATCGACATCCAGCGTCTTGCCATCATAATCGACGGTCACCGTATTGGAATGACCGCCGAGGCGGCCTTCTTTTTCAAAGACGGTCACCTCATGCTGGTCCTTTAAGGCCCAAGCAGCAGACAGTCCGGTGATCCCGGTGCCAATGATCGCGATCTTCATATTAGGTCTCCAGTGACGGGCTGCTTAAGGCTGGCCAGCGCATCGAGGGCTTGCTTGCGGCCTTTTTCATGATTGACGATGGGTAGGGGATAGGTACGGCCCAATTGGACCCCTGATAACCGCAAGACTTCGATTGGGGCTTCAAAGGGACGGTGAAGATATTTGTTTGGCAGTTTCGCCAGTTCTGGAACCCATGTGCGGACATAGTGACCATCCGGGTCAAACTTTTCGCCCTGCGACATCGGGTTGAAGATACGGAAATAGGGGGCTGCATCGGCACCACAGCCCGCAACCCACTGCCAACCTGCCGCATTATTGGCGACATCAGCATCCACCAATGTGTCCCAGAACCAAGCTTCACCCGCGCGCCAATCTTGCAACAAATGTTTGACCAAGAAGGAGGCCACAATCATCCGAACGCGATTATGCATCCAACCTGTCTTCCATAATTGACGCATACCAGCGTCTACAATCGGATAGCCAGTCTGTCCGCGTTGCCAAGCCCGCAGAGTGGATGGATCATGTTTCCATGGAAAGCTGCGGAAGGCTTCTTTCCAGCTTTCTTCTGGGAAGTCCTCGTAATGAAAGATCAATTGGGTGGAAAATTCTCGCCAACCCAATTCAGACAAAAAGACTTGCCCGTCTGTCTGCAGCGCGGGATTGGCGCGCATGGCGGCGCGCGCTGCATTCCAGACCCGCCGGATCGAGATTTCGCCAAAATGCAGGTGGGGCGACAGGAAAGAGGTTGCAGGCTTAGCGGGGATATTGCGGCCCTCGCCATAACCCATAAGAGCCTTCTCAACAAAATGCGTAAGCCGCTTGTGGGCACCTTCTTCACCGGGCTGCCACATCTGGCGCAATCCGCCCGCCCAATCAGGCTTGGTCGGCAAAAGCGCCCAATCTGCCAAAGTATCCGAGGCAAGGGCAGGGACTTGATGGCCAACCAGATGTGGGGCAGAGCAGGCCTGTTCTGCCCATGCGTCACACGCGGCTTGGGCCGCCCTGAAAAACGGGGTGAAGACTTTGAAATTGCCACCAGAGCCGGTCTTGACCTCCCAAGGCTCGGTCAAAACAGATGCCTTGTGCGTGCCGACTTCAACCCCTCGGCCCGTTAGTTCCGCCTTGATTGCCGCATCAACAGGGCGCGACCACGCATAATAGCGTCGGTTCCAATGCACCGCGCCACTATCCAAGCTTTGGACCAGTTCGGGGATGATGTGCCGCGGGTCGCCGCGCTTTAGGATCAGGCTAATCCCGTGTTGGGCTAGGCTTTCCTGCAAACGTTCGAGGCTATGATGCAGCCACCATTTAACGGCACTGCCCAGGGGCCTGCCCAAATCTTTGCCCTCTTCCAGAATATAGACGGCGCAGACAGGGCCTGATTGCGCAGCCGCCGCCAGAGCCGGATGGTCATCCAGTCGCAAGTCTTCTCGAAACCAGACAAGGGAGGGACGGTTTGGCGTTTTCTGGCCAGGGTGGGCAGGTTGCATGGGACTGTCTACGTCTGAAGGTCTAAGCCGGATTGCTATGGGCTGTTGAAGGCTGGATCAGGCTAATACGTGGCTTCAGTCCGATGATTTCACCAACACATAGGTCCCTGGCGCATCGCCGAGCACCTTGACACCGCCATCGCCGGGCACGCGCGCCGGCACTTGTGGGCCAGAGCGTTCGGCCAGCCATTTGGCCCAATCGGGCCACCACGAGCCTTTATGTTCCACCAATTGGGACTGCCACTGATCGGCTGTTGCGGGCAGGTCAGCCATGTCTTCTGGCGGCAACCAATGCTGATATTTCTTAGCTTCAGGGTGATTGATCACCCCGGCAATATGGCCAGAGCCTGCAAGGATCATTCGAACAGGCCCGCCAAATAGTTTCGCGCCACGATAGATCGACCGCCATGGCGCAATATGATCCTCTTTTGAGGATTGCATATAAATGGGTGTCTTCACGTCTTTGAGGTTGAGGCGATAGCCCGACATGGTCATGTCGCCGCGTCCCAAACGATTGTGGCGGTAGAAATTGTCGAGATAGAATAGGTGCAAGGCCTTGGGCATGCGCGTCTGGTCTGCATTCCAGAACAAGAGGTCAAACGGCTTGGGGTCTTTGCCCATCAGATAATTATTGACCACAAATGACCAGACGAGGTCATTGGCGCGCAAAAAGTTGAAAGTCTCGCCCATAACGGTGGCATCAAGGACACCACCGGCATGCTCTATCTCATCCTTGATATATTGGATGGCGGCATCATCGGTGAAAACCTTCAGGTCACCGGCCTCTTCGAAATCAGACTGAGAGGCAAAGAAAGTGGCCGAATTGATCCGCTCGTCGCCCGTTTGCGCCATAACCGCCATGGTCGAGGCCAGAAGTGTCCCGCCGATACAATAGCCGACAGTATTGATTTTATCTTGCCCCGTGGCCTTGGTGACAACGTCGAGCGCTTCATAAATGCCTAAACGGGAATAATCCTCAAACGTCTTTTCGGCATGCTCGACACCGGGATTAAGCCATGAGACGACAAAGACGCTATGGCCTTGTTCGGTCAGCCATTTCACCATGGAATTATCCTGGCGCATGTCCAGAATATAGAATTTATTGATCCAAGGCGGGAAGAAGAGAATGGGCGTTGCAAAGACAGTTGGCGTTACCGGATCATATTGAAGGATCTCAAGGATTTCGCCGCGATGAATGACCTTGCCCGGTGTGATGGCAATATTCTCGCCGATCTTAAAGGGTCTCTCATCGACTTGGGCGGGGGTTAGTCGGCCTTGGCCACGCTTCAAATCCTGTTCAAGATTGGCAAGGCCGCGTACCACGCTTTGTCCGCCCGTTCGAAGCGCCTCACGCAAGGCGACCGGATTGGTCATTAAGAAGTTCGAGGGGGCAAAGGCATCGGCAAATTGCTTGTTAAAGAAAGTCGCCTTGCGGCGCGTCATGTCATCAATGCCATCGACATGATCAATGAGGCCAGTGAACCAATTTGCCGTGTGCAAATAGGTTTTTTGAAGCAGATTGAACATGGGCAGATTATGCCAATCTGGATCGGCAAAGCGCTTGTCGCTGTATTTGGGATCAGGCTTGGCTTCGGTTGCGCCTTCGCCAAGGCTGGATTTGATCGATTCTGCCCAGATTTCGGCAAAGCCCTGCCACAGCTGTTGATGGGCCGCCATCAGCTTTTCGGGATTACCCGCAAGGCGGGTTGCAACATCTGCCGCATAGGGGGCAAGGCCATAGGGGTCTGCGCGCAGGGGCCGCGCATCATCTGCCATGACCCCATCGACCGCCGTCGCGCCCAGCGCGCCCATGCGCGTCATGGCATCGCCCAAATTGCGAGTCAGGGTCTCCAGCGTCTCAAGATTTTGGGCTTGCAGCGCATCCAACAGGCTTTCAGCTTCGTGTGGTTTCGCAGGTGGTGGCTCTATGTGTGGCTTTTGGTGGGTCTTCTCAGCATCTTGGCCACCCGATTTTTGTTTAGCCATTGTCCTTGCCCCGTCTTTTCTGCCAATTCGCCGCGATTATCATGAATTTATGCACTCTTTGCCTTGCAGCAAACACCGCAGCGGCGCAATAAAACACTGTAGCGATTTGCGGTTAGAACTTCCACTGCTTATGGCTCTCCCTTCGGAGTGGCAGCATGGCCTGTTTGTTAGGTCATCGCCTGCCGCTTAGCTTGATGTGACAGAGGAAAGTGCTGCGGCGATGCCGATTGAAGCGACACGAGCCCACATCCAAAACAGACGGCATCTTCGCCGGGCGTCTCGGCTTGTCGTCCTGGGTCTTGTGGCTGCATCGCTGGGGGCCTGCCAGTCCTTAAGCCAAGAGGAAGGGTTTCTGCCAGACACAATCCGCTCAGCAGGGTCCGTGCTGACCCCGCGGGATTATCCAGATCTAACCAAAATCCCCGATGCGCCGACCAATCTTCCAAGTCAAAAGTCCTGGGCCGAACTACAGGCTGGATTGCAAGCGTCTGCGAAAGTCCTAGAAGCCAATCCAAGTTCGAAGCCCGTGGCCGCCAGCGAGATTGATCAGGCCTGGGCCAAGGCCGAGCAGCAAGCCATTGAAGCCAATGCCGCGTCGGTTCCAACCCAACAAAATGCCGCCGAGTCTGATGCTTGGGCCGCTGCCGCGCGAGCTAAAATGGAGGCGGATATCGCGCGTCTGCCTCCAACCTAGTTTCGCGCGATCCAGCATCTACTCTGAATTGATGGGCTTAAGCGCCCCCTGTGACATAAAGGTTTTCCGCCATGATCGGCGATTTTTATAAGATTAAGCGCCTCCCTCCCTATGTGTTTGAGGAAGTCAACAAACTCAAAGCCCGGATGCGGGCCAAAGGCATCGACATTATCGATTTTGGCATGGGCAATCCCGATTTGCCGGTGCCAGAACATATTGTCGAAAAGCTGGTTGAAACGGCACGTAAGCCGCGCAGCAACCGCTATTCGGCATCGCGGGGTATTCCGGGGCTGCGTCGGGCTATGGCGGGCTATTATGACCGCCGCTTTGGCGTCAAACTCAATCCCGATACCGAAATTGTTGCCACTTTGGGCTCGAAAGAAGGTTTCGCCAATCTGGCCCAAGCCATTTGTGCGCCCGGCGATGTGGTGATTGCGCCCAATCCGTCTTACCCCATCCATGCCTTTGGGTTCATCATGGCTGGCGGGGTCATCCGCTCGATCGAAGCCCACAGCCCCGAACAATATTTGGCTGGCATTAGCCGGGCGGTGCGCCATTCCGTGCCCCCGCCAATTGCGATGATTGTCTGCTACCCAGCCAATCCGACCGCGCAAGTCGTCGACCTCGATTATTATAAAGAAGTCGTCGCGCTCGCCAAAAAGCATAATATGCTGGTGATTTCCGACATGGCTTATTCGGAAATCTATTTTGACGAATCCAAGCCCCCACCCAGCATCTTGCAAGTCGAAGGGGCGAAAGATGTGGTGGTTGAGGTCAATACCTTATCGAAAACCTATTCCATGGCAGGCTTTCGCGTGGGCTTTGCCTTGGGCAATGAGCGGGTGATCGCAGCGCTCGCGCGGGTTAAATCCTATCTGGACTATGGGGCCTATACGCCGGTGCAAGTTGCCGCCGTAGAAGCCCTGAATGGCCCGCAAGATTGTGTGGCAGAGATGCGGGCGATTTATAAAGCCCGGCGCGATGCCTTGATCGACTCCTTTGCCCGTGCAGGCTGGAACGTCCCAGAACCCCAAGCGTCCATGTTTGCTTGGTCGCAAATCCCCGAAAAGTTCCGCGGACTGGGCTCGGTTGAATTCTCCAAAAGATTGGTTGAAAAGGCTGGCGTCGCCGTGGCTCCCGGTGCGGGCTTTGGTGAGTATGGCGACGAATATGTGCGCATTGCTCTGGTTGAGAACGAGCAGAGAATTCGCCAAGCCGCGCGTGCTGTTCGGAAGTTTTTGACCGAGGAGAGCGGGTCTTTATAGGCCCACTCTCTGATCTGGTTGCGATCATCGGGCCCTGAGGCCCAGCGAGAGATTGATATGGGTGTTTTGAGAATTGGGATTGCAGGCCTAGGCACGGTTGGCGGCGGGCTGTTGAAACTGGCCTATGGTCAGGGGCCATTGGCTTCTACCGTGAAAGTTACGGGCGTGAGTGCCCGGACCCGGGGGCGCACGCGCGAGGTTGATATTTCTTCCATCGCCTGGTTCGACGATCCGGTTGCGCTGGCAAAGAGCCCAGATATTGATGTGTTTGTTGAATTGATGGGTGGCTCAGAAGGCAGTGCGAAGGCTGCCGTGGAAGCTGCCCTATCGGCTGGCAAACATGTCGTCACCGCCAATAAAGCCCTGTTGGCAGAGCATGGGGCAGACCTTGCTGCCCTTGCAGCCGCACATGGTGCCGAAATTCGCTATGAAGCCGCCGTTGCAGGCGGCATCCCCGTCATTAAGGCGCTGCGCGAAGGCTTGGCCGCCAATGATATTTCTGCCGTCAGTGGCGTGTTGAACGGCACGTGCAATTACATCCTCACCGAGATGGACGTAACCGGGCGCAGCTTTGGCGATGTCTTGGCCGATGCCCAGCGCTTGGGCTATGCCGAGGCCGATCCGACTTTGGATGTATCAGGCGCCGATGCGGGCCATAAGCTTGCCATTTTGTCGGCCATTGCTTTTGGTGGCGCGCCAAACTTCAAGGCGTTGCGCCTTGAGGGCATTCAGGCGATTGAGCCGATTGATCTGGAAAGCGCGAAATTCTTGGGCCGCCGGGTCAAGCTATTGGCCAAGGCAGCGCGCGTCGGGGACAGCGTTATCCAATCGGTCCGCCCAACCTTGTTGGCGCAAGAT
>NZ_JADCBK010000025.1 GCF_020253525.1 Aquidulcibacter sp. | reverse complement strand
TGTTTCACCAAAATGGATCATCAAGGATGGCCGCGACATCTGGGTCGTCAAGTGTCCGTTTTCTTCGAAAACGGATCGCGTCGCGACGCAGCAAAGCTGCGCACTTGACTACCCAGATGTCGCAGAAACAATTTCGTTTGCGGTTTGGTGGACCAGAATGGGCACCAAAACGCGTCTAGACGAAAACCATCCAAGAAACCGTCATCCCCGCCGAAGCGTGAGCTTCGAGCGGGGACCCCGTGGGAGGTTGCGGCACAAGGTCCCCGACTGACTGATGCCATCAGGGATCACACCGCTTAAAGTCAGCAGGAAAGCACCCTAACCAACTGTCAAATCGCGATCGCGCAGCAGCGCTTCTACGCCCGGGGCCCGACCTCGGAAAGCGACATAATTTTCCATCGGGTCGGCTTGGCCACCGCTGGCAAAGATGAAGTCTTTCAGCTTCTTCGAGGTTACAGGATCATAGACATTTCCTGCTTCCACAAAGGCTTGGAAGGCGTCGCATTCCAGCACGGCCGCCCAAATATAGCTGTAATAGCCCGCCGCATAACCGCCTTCAAACGTGTGTTTGAAATAGCCGGGGCGATAGCGCACGACGATTTCGGGGATGGAGCCAATGCTGGAGAGGATTTCTTCTTCCCACGCATCCACATTGGTGGGCGCAGGGCCTTCGATCATGTGCATTTTCATATCCATGATGGCCGCCATCATGAATTCACTGGTCGCCCAGCCTTGGTTAAAGTTTTTCGCGGCAATGATTTTATCGACCAGCGCGCGGGGGATGACGTCGCCGGTTGCATGATGCTTGGCAAAGCGCGTCAAAATTTCTGGCGTTGTGACCCAATGTTCCATCAATTGGCTGGGGAATTCGACAAAGTCGCGCTTGACGTTGGTGCCAGACTGGCTGGGATAGGTCACATCCGACAGCATGCCGTGGAGCGCATGGCCAAATTCATGGAACAAGGTGGTGACATCATCGAGGCTCAACAGATTAGGCTGACCTGCTGGGGCCTTGGTATAGTTACACACATTGAACACAACAGGCTTAATATCGCCACTCAGGCGCTGTTGATCGCGGAAACTACTCATCCAAGCGCCAGATTGCTTGGTCTGGCGGGCAAAGAAATCGCCATACCACAAGGCCATGGGCTTACCCGCGGCATCGGACACTTCATAGACCACCACATCTGGATGCCAGGTCGGCACGCCCGTGATCTTTTTGAAGGAAATGCCAAACAAATGATTGGCGTGCCAATGGATGGCCTCAATCATATTGTTCAGTTCAAAATAGGGTTTGGTCTCAGATTCATCGACGTCAAACTTGGCCTTGCGGACTTTTTCGGCATAATGCCACCAATCCCAAGACTTGAGCGGACCTTCGAGGCCGTCGGCGGTCGCCAATTCTTGCAGCATGGCGCGTTCGCGCTTGGCAGTGGCGAGTGAAGCCTTCCAAACGCCCATCATCATATCCATCGCCGCTTCGGGCGTTTTGGCCATTTTGTTGTCGAGTTGGAAATGCGCGAAGGACTTAAAGCCCAAAAGCTTGGCCTTTTCATTGCGCAGATTGATGATTTCAGGGATCAAGGGGCGATTGTCATTCTTGCCGGCCGTGCCGCTTACCGCCATCCAGCCCTTTTGGACTGCTTCGCGCAAATCCCGCCGGGTCGACATGGTCAAGAAAGGCTCCAAGCTTGAACGCGACAGCGTGACCACGCCAAGCGCATCGATCTTGCGCTCTTTGGCCTCTGCTGCGGCTGCCGCGATGAAACTATCAGACAGGCCAGCAAGGTCGTCTTTGGTCTTTAGGGGCAAGGCAAAGCTTGATTGGCCGGCCAGTACATTCTGGCCAAACTGGACTTGCAGGGCAGACAGGCGCGCATCAATTTCGGCCACACGCTTTTTCTGTGCGGCATTGAGCAAGGCTCCGCTACGGACAAAGCCCGCATAAGTGTCTTCCAACAGCTTAGTTTGTGGCCCCGTTAGATTTTGCGCCGCACGGCTGTCATAGGCCGCTTTCACGCGAGCAAAAATCTTGGGGTCTTGATTGATGGCGCTCGCATGCGCCGACAATTTCTCTGACAGCTTGCCCTCAATCCTTTGCAGAGGGGGCGTGCTGAGCATGCCGGTCAGATTGTAAAAAACAGTCGTGGCACGGTTGAGATCTTGGCCAGCCTTTTCCATCGGGACGATCACGGTCTCAAAAGTCGCTGGGCCCTTGGCGGCAGAGATAACGTCAATTTCAGCCCGCCCCCGCGCCATACCGATGTCGATCGCGGGTTCAAAGTCGCTGGTCTTGATCTCCGCGAACGGCGGCACGCCCCAAGGCGTATCCCATTTTGCCAAAAGCGGGTTTACCCGCGCTGATGCTTTCGATTTTGCTTTTGCAGCCAAGGCTGCCGAGCCCGTAGTCAAAGTCAAAGTTGCGACACTCCCCGCCAAGAAATCCCTGCGTTCCGTCGTCTATATATCCCTTACCACACAAGAAACCACTGGGGTCCTTGCGCGTAGGGATGGTCTAAACTGTGCGCGGATGCACGCCCTGAATGCAATTATGACTGAAATTTAATCACGGAAACGTGATCGAGCCTTAGCCGCGCGCGAAAACCCGCAATTGGCCAGACTTTGGGTCTTGTGCCACGCAACGCTGGGCCGAGGTTGGGAGCTTGAGGCAAACAACCGGTGCATCGGCTTGGCGAATGGCCTCATAGGTTTCGCGGGTAAACTCGCTCCGCGTTGGGCTTTCTGTGCCCTCGGGCCAAGCTGGATAGGTCGATGATTTAATGGCATTGCCGGGAAGAAGCGTTGTTAGACGGTCGCGTATCTGCTCCGCACTGGCGGTTGCGGGAATGCCAAAGTCGCGGGCAGGGGCTTGAAGGGTATAAAGCGCGCGGCCTTCGCTGGTTTCCAAGGTAACGCGAATACTGCCCGACGAACATTCTGAGCCGGTCGCCATAATGGTCACGCGGTCGGGGGCTTTCCAGTTTCGAATGGCGATGGATTGGCTGACCTTAAGGTCGCATTGCGGCAGGGGGGCGCCTGCAGCCATTGCCGCATCCGATTCGGCGCGGGGGCCGATCCCATTAACCAAGGGGCCGGGCGTGGGGATCACCACTTCATTAGGCCCTGTTGTCGGCGGAACTGGCACGGGTGGCGGGGCAACAGCTGTTACACTCGGGTCCGTGGATAGAACGGCATCGGGGTCTGCCAATGGATTGTCGAGGCCCACAGGGCCCATAATGGCATTGGTTGGGGCACTTGCCAGAGGCTGGTTTGGCGACAACACAAATTTGCCGACCACAACGCCCAGTCCAAACGTTACGACCAAAGCTAAAGCCGCACCGGAAGCCACAATCAGTCGCACATCAAATCCCTTGTTTTGAAACGTGGTTAAGCGCTTTAGCGGTTGGTTGCGGCAGAAAATAGGCAAGAAACGCACAATTTCAGAGGAAACTGAGCCAGACTTGCCCTGCCCCTGCCGTAAGTCTTAACTAAGGAGCGGCTTAAGGGCGTTTGGGGCATTTTGAATTGCCCGCGTGGCCGCGCGATAGCCGGTTTCGACCGCAGCATCAAAGGCTTTCCAGTCGCGCAATTGGATGCCTGCCATATCGGGCACAATCAATAGATCAACCCGGTCACGCGATTTGGTTGGGTCCAAGGTCGCAGTAGCCGATCGCATCAGCAATTCGGCGATAGGCGGGGCGGCGTGAAAGCCGTGTCGGGTAATCCAGCTAAAAAACGATTCTGGTTTGCGAAATTCGTCGGGGTTGAGCGCCCGTTGCCGGGTGACATCGACCCCGATATTGGGCCCGCGATGCAGGTCGATCATGGAATTAATCGGGAAATTATCCAAAACCGCCCCATCCACCAAAATGTCATCGCCAGACACAACGGGGGGCAAAATACCCGGCAGCGCGATGGAGGCGCGCAGCGCGTCGCGCAACATGCCGCTGCGGTGCAGCTTGGGCATGCCCAAGGTTAAATTGGTTGACAGGCAATAGAAAGAGCGCGGCATGTCCTCAATCTGGATGTCGCCGAAGTTTTTGAGGAGCCTTTGGTCAACCTTGGACCCCGATGTCATGGCAACAACAGGCAAGACATAATCATTCAAGGGATTGTCGCGGACAAAACTGTCCCAAATGCGTCGCTCAATCTCGCCATCATCCCAGCCAAGCGCCACACAGGCCGCGATCACCCCGCCCATGGAGGTGCCGCCAACAAAGTCAAAGGAGATGCCAGTCTCGCGCAGCGCGCGGACCACGCCAATATGGGCATAAGCGCGCGCGCCACCGCCACCTAAGACCAAGCCAATGGAAGTACCCGACAGAATGCGTGCCAGCATCATGACGTCTTGGGGCTGGTCTTGCCGCCAATGGAACAAGCGCTGACTTTGGGCCGCAGCAGTCCAAGGTTTGGCGTATGAGCCTTTGACGTCGACCACCGAACGGTCCTGCGGCGCGATCAAAATGGTATCGACCAATTGGAATTGGCGGGCAGGGGAAGATCCTACTGGTAAGATCATCTCGGGCGGGGGCGTATCAGCCCGACCAAAGACCCAGAGCCTGTCGGCTTGGCGCAAACAAAGCTTGGCCCAGCCCCCATCGCCTAAATCGGCCGCCAACAGGACGATGTCGTTCCAGCTTTCAATCTCGTCAAACCAGGTCGCAGTTTGGGTGACCGCTTCGGGACCGACAACAATGGCGCGCTTGCCCAATTTGGCGAGCGCCTCTTTCAAGGCATGGGCGCGCTTTAAGATGTCGATGGAGGGCGAAGCGGCTAAAAGGCCGAATACGCGGGGGTCGGAGCGGGGATTGCGGCGGCGATTTTGTCGCGACCGAAACAGCATGGTCCGGGCCAGATTCTGCATCAATTGCGGGTGGCGACGGATCAGGCGGTTAAAGGCGGCGCGGTCTAGGGCTAAAAGCTCTGTATCGCGCAGGGCAAAGACAGAGGCGCTATGGGGCTCACCGGCGACAAGCGCCATTTCGCCAACGGGCTCGCCCTGGCGGATATGACCGATAAATTCATTGGTGCCGTCCGTCCCCCGGCGAAACGCGCCTAGAGAGCCTGAGCGGACAAACCAGAGTGTGTCGGCAGGCTCACTTTCCAGAAAGAGTGGCCAGCCGCCAGGCAGGGAATACCAAATGGCAGATTTTTCAACATCTTTGATCGCTGCCGGCCCAGCGTCACGCAAAAAGGGAATTGCGGCAAAATCAAAGGGGATCATTGGAAAGTGCCGCCATGAAACAAGTTCATCCTGTGCTTCATGGCGGCTCTCCTTCGTGGATTAGAATTTGTAGCGACCCATCAGGGTTACCATGGGCCAATAACGTGCTGCGTCTAATTCATCTACGATTTTTGCACTTTCAATCGCCAGGTCGGATTGAAAGGATGGATTGGACGCCAAAAGGCCGGTTGAGGTATATTCGACCTTCGGATCGCCTTGATAATAGACGCCGGCTTCAAGGGCGGTTTCAAGCGGCCCGACGTCAAATTTCAAACCAGCACCCAAGAAATAGGCAACATCATTAAAGGTCGCTTTGGTATTCAAGGTGCCGACTTGGGCTGGGGTATAAGAGGTATTGCCGATCACAACATTGCTTGCTGGGGTGGCAACCAAGTCAAACTGATTGTCATTGGCAAAGACGCCAGCCGTCAAATAAAACGGGACAACCGGCGGCCGGAAATCGGCTTGCAAGCCATAAGAGCCCAGTTTCAACGAGCCGTCATAGGCGATGCCATCAATGGTCTGATCATAGCCATAATCATAACCTTGGCCGACGCCGCGAATAACCACGGTTGGCAAGATCCGCACCCCGACTTCACCCCCGACGCCATTGCTTCCGCCGCGCAAGCCAACCCAAGCTGGCTCCATCGCAAAAGCACATACAGGCGAAAGAGCGCTCATCAAGGCAACAATAGAAACAGCTTTGGTGATGGTCTTCATAGGATTGTCCTCATTCGTTCTAAACACTGGTCGATGACGCGACGCCTCAAGACGGAACTGGCCTCACCAGCGGCATGCTGCACCGGCTCGATGTGAGCCTATGTCTATCGCATTGTGACAGAAGCCTGTTAAACGAGTGTCAACGCCCGCGACGGGGCGACATAATCTGTCTGTGGAGGGTCTTTTGAGCCGGTTGACCAGTCGAATCGATACATCTTCTGTGGCCTTTGCGCGCAATCACGAGAAGATGGCGGGCCTTGTTGCGCATTTGGTGCATCAAACCCGACAGGCAGCGCTTGGCGGCTCAGAAGAGGCGCGCCAACGCCATGAAAGTCGGGGTAAACTCTTGCCCCGTGCCCGGGTCGAGGCGCTGTTGGATCCTGGTAGTCCGTTTTTGGAATTATCGGCTCTAGCCGCCAATGGCCTTTATGGTGAGGATATTCCAGGCGCGGGCTTGATTACAGGGATTGGCCATGTCTGTGGGCGTCCGGCGATGATCGTTTGTAATGACCCGACCGTCAAAGGTGGCACCTATTATCCGATGACGGTGAAGAAGCATGTGCGCGCCCAAGAAGTGGCGATGGAAAACCGCTTGCCCTGCATCTATCTGGTCGATTCAGGCGGGGCCAATCTGCCCCATCAAGCAGAAGTGTTTCCCGACCGCGATAATTTCGGCCGCATCTTCTTTAACCAAGCCAATATGAGCGCGATGGGTCTTGCCCAAATCGCGGTTGTGATGGGCTCATGTACCGCGGGGGGCGCTTATGTTCCGGCGATGAGTGATGAGACCATCATTGTGCGCAAACAAGGCACCATCTTTCTGGGCGGCCCGCCTTTGGTGAAAGCCGCGACCGGAGAAACGGTGACAGCAGAAGAATTGGGTGGGGCTGATGTGCATGCCCGCAAGTCTGGCGTGGCCGATCATTATGCGGTGTCTGACGCCCATGCGTTAGAGCTGGCGCGTCACTGTGTGGCGACTTTGGACGATCCAGAGAGCCATATACGCCGCGTTGCACCACGCCCACCCTTGGAAGACGAAAGCGAACTTTACGGCATTATCCCTGATGACGTGCGCACCCCCTATGATGTGCGCGAAATCATCGCCCGCCTTGTCGATGGCTCGGAATTTCATGAGTTCAAAAAGCTTTATGGCGAAACGCTGGTAACCGGCTTTGCCCATATTGATGGATGGCCCGTGGCCATTATCGCCAATAATGGCGTTCTCTTCTCAGAAAGCGCGCAAAAGGGTGCGCATTTCATAGAACTCGCATGCCAACGCAAAATCCCGCTCCTCTTCTTGCAAAATATCTCGGGCTTTATGGTGGGTAAGGATTATGAGGCTGGCGGCATCGCCAAGGATGGCGCAAAAATGGTGACAGCGGTTGCCTGCGCCAATGTGCCAAAGCTGACGGTCGTGATTGGCGGCTCTTATGGTGCTGGCAATTATGCCATGTGCGGCCGCTCTTATTCGCCGCGCTTTTTATGGATGTGGCCGAATGCGCGCACCAGCGTGATGGGGGGTGAGCAGGCGGCAAGCGTTTTGGCGACCCTGCGCCGCGACAATATCGAATCCAAAGGCGGGGCTTGGTCTGCCGCGGAAGAAGAGGCCTTCAAAAGCCCCATCCGGCAAAAATATGAGGAAGAGGGCGATCCCTATTATTCGACCGCGCGTTTGTGGGATGATGGCATCATTGACCCCGCCCAAACCCGGCGCGTCGTCTCAATGTCATTAGCCAGCGTCGCTGGTGCCCCCATTGGGCCACCCCGCTTCGGCGTTTTCCGGATGTAAGAGGAGAGAGATCATCATGGCAGATATGGATCAAGGCGCCGACCCCGTTCTTTTACAAATCTCGCCCGATGGAACGGCGATGGTCACCCTCAATCGCCCGGAGAAGAAGAATGCGTTTGATGAAGCCACGATCGCTTCACTGATCGATATTTTTGAGACTTTACGCGTGTCGGACGGGGTTCGCCTCGTCATGATCAAGGGGGCAGGCACAACCTTTTGCGCGGGGGCAGACCTTGAATGGATGCAGCGCCAAGCCCGCCATGATGAAGAGGACAATGAGGCTGATGCTTTGGCCTTGGCCAAAATGCTACTGGCGTTGCATAGCCTGCCTCAACTGACGGTCGCTTTGGTGCAAGGCGGTGCTTTTGGTGGTGGAGCTGGCCTTGTGGCGGCGTGCGACTATGCGATTGCGGTTACAGGAACACGGTTTTGCTTTACCGAAGTCCGCCTTGGCCTGACGCCTGCCACGATTTCGCCCTATGTGGTTGAGGCCATTGGTGCCCGCCAAGCCCGTGCCCTTTTTGCCACCGCCATGCCCTTTGATGCAGAGCGCGCTTTGGCTTTGGGTCTGGTGCAAGAAGTGGCCTCTGACCTCGATGATTTGGCCAAGCGGGAGGAAAAACTCGCCGATCTCGCCTTCACAGCCGCACCCGAAGCGGTGCGCGAAGCCAAGCACTTGGTACGGGACGTGGCCGACAGACCCATCGACCTGCATCTTGCCCACGAGACGGCCAAACGCATTGCCAAACGGCGTGCCAGTGCCGAAGGCCAGGAAGGACTGGCCGCGTTTTTAGAAAAAAGACCACCCGCTTGGACACTTCGATCCTAAAAGGGCTTGACCACCTTCCATTGCCCAGACAAAGCTAAGCCTGTGGACAAGGGGCCTTTATGGACGGTGTGGTGGAACTTAACCTAGAAAATTCAGGCCCCTTGGCGGTTGATGCGCCGTCTGGCAGTGCCGGTAAGCACCAGCATGAACTGATTGGTACGGCGTGCAAGAATTGCGGAACCATTCTGACCGGCGATTATTGCCACGCCTGCGGCCAGTCGGCCCATGTCCACCGCTCATTCCTCCATGTCTTGGAAGAGGTGGTGCATGGGATCACGCACTTTGACTCCAAAACGTGGCGCTCGCTGCCCATGTTGGTGTTTCGCCCTGGCACGATGACGCGCAATTATGTGATGGGCCATCGTAGCCGCTATGTCCCGCCGTTTTCGATGTTTCTGGCTTCGGTTTTTGCGATGTTTTTGGCCTTTGCCATTGCAGGCGGCCCCGGATTTGTGAAGCAGAATGTCTCAACTCCCGCAGATCAGGCCAGTGCCGCCCGCGAGCGTATGGCCGATACGCTGAATGATTTGAAACTCGCCCGAAGCGAGCTCAAAACCGCGCGTGAGCAACTGGCAGTTGAACGCGCAAAGCCCTTAGCCCAGCAAGACCAAATAGACATTCAAACCGGCGAACAAGATGTGGCTGCCGCCGCTTCAGAGATCAAGGCACTGGTGTCGCGATATCGTGCGGCAGAGCGCGATCTTTCCGCCGCTTTGACCGCGGCCAAGGCCTTGCCGGAGACAGCCCAAACCACAGGCGGGCAACAAGATAACGCCATCCTCAGCAAGGGGCAGACTGACACTAAGGCCAAACAGCTTTCGGAATTGGAGGCAGAGCGGAAAGCCGCGCTTGAGGAGGGCGACAAGGTTAGCGTCGCTGCGACCGATACCGCGATTGCTTTGGTGAAGGCGATGCCAGAAGAGGCGGTTTCTGGGGAAGCGGTTTCTGGGCAGGCAAAAAGCGTCACGATCGAAGGGGAAGACCTTCAGTCATCGCTTGCAAAATTTTTGAAGGAAGAGGTTCATGTCAATACACCTTGGCAGACCTTGAATAAAAAAATCGAACATAAGCTCGAGAACCCAGACTTATTTTTGTATAAGCTTCAAAATACTGTCTATAAATTCTCGTTTTTACTGATCCCGATCAGTCTTCCCTTCATCTGGCTTCTGTTGTTCTGGAAGCGCGGTGTGACCTTATATGACCACGCTGTCTTTGCCCTTTATTCTCTGTCTTTCATGTCCTTTTTGTTCCTGGCTCTTGCCTTAAGTTCGCATTGGATAAGTTGGTCAGATCATGGCGGTTTGATCTTTTTGGTGGTCATCACCCATTTGTTTTTCCACTTCAAAGGGGCCTATGCATTGGGTTGGTTTGGCGCGGGCTGGCGCACAGCTGTATTTGGCTCCACCTTCGCCCCAATTGCCTTGGCCTTTTTCTTTTCCGCGATCATTGTGCTGGGGGCGGTAGGCTGATCACAGGGCTTGACCAAGGCACAGGCGTAGCCGATGGATACTTCCCAAAAAGGCAGAGGGCAGGTGCCTTACACCTGTTCTTTCGACCATTAGAAAGTCTGGGGACGCCGCGTGTTTAAAAGCTTGTTGATTGCCAATCGGGGCGAGATCGCTTGCCGTGTGATCAACACGGCTCGACGCTTGGGGATCAAAACCATTGCGGTTTATTCGGACGCTGATAAGGGCGCAAAACATGTCCGATCTGCCGATCATGCGGTGCGTCTTGGCCCTGCCGCCGCCAAGGATTCCTATCTGCGCGGCGATTTGATCCTGCAAGCCGCTGTGGAGTTCGGCGCTGAAGCGATCCATCCAGGCTACGGTTTTTTATCGGAAAATGCCGAATTCGCCGAAAGCTGTGCCGCGGCAGGAATCGCCTTTGTGGGCCCGCGCCCCGATGCCATTCGCGACATGGGCTTGAAAGATCGGGCTAAAGCCATTGCGGTTGAAGTCGGCGCACCTGTTTTGCCCGGCTATTGGGATTTGGACCAAGACCCAGAGCGTCTCAAAGCCGAGGCTGAAAAGATCGGCTTTCCCTTACTGATCAAGGCGGTTGCAGGTGGCGGTGGACGCGGGATCCGCGTGGTTGAGGATGGTGCTGCCTTTGGCCCAGCCCTTGATTCCGCCCGACGGGAAGCGGCGGCCTCTTTCGGGGATGACCGCGTGATGTTGGAACGTTTGGTTCTGCGACCACGCCACATCGAAGTACAGGTTTTTGGCGACCAGCATGGCAATTTGGTCCATTTGTTTGAACGCGATTGTTCAATCCAACGCCGCAGACAAAAGCTGATTGAAGAAGCCCCAGCGCCCGGCATGACGGACGCAGTACGTGCGAGCTTGACCGCGGCTGCCCTAAAAATCGCCAAAGCGGTGAATTATTCCAATGCGGGTACGGTTGAGTTTGTCGCCGATGGGACAGGCCCCTTACGCCCGGATGGCTTTTGGTTCCTCGAGATGAACACGCGGTTGCAGGTGGAGCATCCCGTGACCGAGGCCGTTTTGGGCTTAGACTTGGTAGAGTGGCAATTGCGGGTAGCGGCGGGGGAAAATCTGCCTCTGACCCAAGACCAAATCCAATTGAACGGGGCGGCGATAGAGGCCCGGATCGTTGCCGAAGACCCTGCCAAAGGATTTTTACCCTCATCGGGTGTGCTTGCGGGCCTGCCCGATGATGGCGCTATTCGCGTTGATTCTGGCTATGAGATTGGGGATATTTTTCCCGATGCCTATGACTCGCTGGTTGAAAAAGCCATTGCCCGTGGGGCAGACCGCGCGCAGGCCTTGACCCGCTTACAGGCCCATTTGGAAGCGCGGGTAGTGACTGGCATTTCAACCAATATTGGCTATTTAGCGCGCCTGTGTTCTCTGTCTTCCTTTGCCCAAGGCGGCGTCCATACTGGGCTGTTGGAGGATGAGGCTTCGGCCTTGTTGAAGCCTGATGGCTTGGCCGCACGCCGCTTAGGACTGGCCGCAATCGCGGTGCAAGTGGCCCGTGAGCTTGAAGTGCCAGAGGGGGCATCCCCCTTCCACGTGCCAGACGGATGGCGCCTCAATGCGCCCGCGCATCTGGCGGTTGGGTTCCAAGTTGAAGATCGGCGGGTTTCGGTCGACCTGCAGAGCGATGCAGTACAATTAAGCGCGGGCTTTAGCGGCGACCACGCCGTGGTGCCGCGCCGCCTGATCCATGCCTATGGCAAGGCAAAGGACTGGACGATTTTGATTGCCGAGAGTGCTGGCCCAAAGGCAGAAGCACGCGGCGATATCGCTGCAACCTTGTTCGTGGATCGCGCCGGGGCAAGCCTTGTCGAGCGCGGTGAGGTGTGGCGCTATCCTTATCCTGCAGCGGATGCGAGTGCCGATAGCTTGGAAGCCAGTGACGAGATCAAAGCACCCTTGCCCGGCAAGATTGCCATGCTCCACGCACAAGCCGGTCAGACCGTGAAAAAGGGCCAGGTTTTGGTGGTCTTAGAAGCCATGAAGATGGAGCATGCCCTAACCGCCAGCCGCGACGGGGTGATCGCAGAAACGCTTGTCCAAGAAGGTCGCCAAGTTAAGGCTGCCGACGTTTTAATCCGTTTGGTCGCTCAAGAGGCGGTGCCTTGAACGGGGCGCTCGTAACGGTTTTGATGGCCGCCGCGGGGACCGCGTTATTGGCCTATATTGGGTTCCGCTTGGGCCTAAGTGTGGATCGCCGCTTTAAGAACGGCGATGAAGTTCAAGATGCGGTCCGCGCTTATTCTGGGCTTAGCGGCGATTTCACGATTTTGATGTCCCGCAACCAACGCGCTGCTGTGGCCTATGGGCCTGACCAGACCGGCTATGTCGCCATCGTTTTAGGCGATAAACTTCTGGTGCGCAGCTTGGATCAGGCGAAAATCATGGTGATCGCCGAAGATCGCCTCTATGTCTCTTTCCCAGATTTTGGCTTTGAACCAGTCCATATCCACGCCGACCCGAGCGCTATTCAACAGGCTCTAACCAGCCTAGGACGAGGTGTTTCCCCATGACGCTACCCGATCCTGTCACCTGGGCCATCCCGCTGTTTGGGGTTTTGGTTGTCGCCGAAATGTTGCGTGCACGCCACCACGGCGATGTCACTTATGAAGCCAAGGATGCCGCGGCCAGCATGACCATGGGCTTTGGCAATACACTTGCTAAGCTTCTGACAGGTGGGATTGCCGTTTCAGTAATCGCCTTTGTGCATCAATATCGCCTGTTTGATATTGGCTATGCCGCTTGGGCCTTTGTGGTTTGCTTCCTTTTGGAAGATTTGTCCTATTATTGGTTCCATCGCATCAGCCATGAACGGCGTTGGTTTTGGGCCAGCCATGTCGTCCATCACACGTCACAGCACTATAATTTGTCGACCGCACTGCGCCAGACGTGGACCGGCTCGATTGGTGCCACCTTTATCTTTTGGTTGCCCATGGCGTGGATCGGTTTTCCCCCAGCTATGATTGCCTTTTTCTCGGGCCTTAGTCTTGTCTATCAATTCTGGATCCATACCGAAGCGATTGACCGTATGGGACCATTGGAATGGGTGTTGAATACGCCCAGCCACCACCGCGTCCACCATGCTACCAACCCGCGCTATCTTGACTCCAATTATGCCGGGGTCCTGATCATTTGGGACCGGATGTTTGGGACTTTTGTCGAAGAAACCAAGGCCGATAAGCCGATTTATGGCGTGGTTTCCAACATCCACACCTTCAACCCGTTTCGCATCGCCTTTCATGAGTGGGTCGGCATGGTGCGCGATGTGCTCCAGGCCAAAACCTGGCGAGACCGCCTGAATTTCGCCTTTGGTCCACCCGGATGGAGCCCGGATGGGTCGAGGCCTACCAGCGCGACTTTAAAGGCGGCGTGGCGGGCCAAACAGGGGGAACAAAATCCCTGATTCAAGGCCCTGTTCTTCAGACCGAATTGGCATAAATGCTGGCTTATGGCACTTCACATCATCAAACTCTGCGTTGGCGCGCACACCATCCAAGATTTGACCGACTGGCATGACCATCAGGCCTTTACGCGCCTAAGCCTTGGCCTCGACCCGCGCCCAGTGTGTGACACACGCATGTCGCCCAAGCGGCGCGATGAAGTCCTCAATGGCGGCTCACTTTATTGGGTGATTAAAGGGCAAATCCTGGTGCGTCAGGAAATCGAAGATATCGTGACGCTCGAGGAAGCAGATGGGCGCTCGCGCTGTGAAATTGTCTTGAAGCATTTCCATGTTCAAACCGCGCCCCAGCGTCGCGCGGCTTTCCAAGGCTGGCGCTATTTATTGCCAAAAGACGCCCCGCCTGATTTAACCCAAGTGTCGGGCGGGGAAGATTTGCCTGAGCCTTTACGCAAGGAATTGCTCGATTTGGGCGCGTGGTAGCCTCAGTCCAGTCCGCGATTGTCGATCAGGCGGGTTTTGCCCAGCCAAGCTGCCGCCAAAATGCGGGCAGGGTCACCGGGTTGCCAAGGCTCCAACGTCTGGCTGTGGCAGGCTTCGAGATAATCGATTGACTGAAAGCCAGATGCGATCAGCTTCGTCTTTGCCTGATCAATGACACTGGCCACGGTTTCTGGCGCGCGCGTGATGGCGCTGGCCACCTGATCCAGCGCCTGTTTCAGCGTAGGCGCAATCGCGCGTTCTGCCGCTGAGAGATAGGCATTGCGCGAGGAGAGGGCGAGGCCATCGGCTTCGCGATGGGTGGGGGCGGGCAAAATCTCAACGCCCAAGTCCAAATCCCGCACCATGGTGGAAATGACTTGTAATTGCTGCCAATCCTTCTCGCCAAAGACCGCGACATCGGGATCGACTTGTAAGAAAAGCTTGGCAACAACCGTGGCGACACCGCCAAAGAAGTGGGGACGAAATGCCCCTTCTAATCGTGCCGCGACAGCGCCGGGCACCACCCGGGTCTGAAAGCCCTCTGGGTACAGTTCTTGGACTTGGGGGGCATAGAGGCCATCGCAGCCAATGGCTTGGAGTTGGGCGATATCGGCGGCCTCTTGGCGGGGGTAGCGCGCCAAATCTTCATGCGGCGCAAATTGCGTGGGATTGACGAAAATCGAGGCGATCACGACATCGGCGGCGGCCTTGGCTTGCTCGATTAAGGCCAAATGCCCCGCATGCAGCGCCCCCATCGTGGGGACAAGGGCGATCTTTTTGCCGTCCCGTCGCCAGTTGGAGACTAAAGCACGCAAGTCCGCTCGGGTGCGCACAATCGACAAGGACGACATGACTCTCTCCAAAACAATGACTTAACGACGATTTCGGGCCTGCAGCTTCCAAGAGCAGCGTGAAGCCGCCTTAAAGCCCTCTTTACCACGTCGCGCTAGGGTTTTTGACATGAACCAATCTTATCGCGCTTTGACCTTATCATCCGCTGCCCAGATTTGTGGGGTGTTTGCCGCCTTTTGTCTGGGGACGAGCGCGCTTGCTCAGTCGGCCGGGGCATTGGCAACAAGCCCCTATGTGCCGCTAACTTCGGTTTCAAAGCCTGCCCCACAGGCTGGGGCAGACGGGTGCGTGTGTGCAGCACCTAAGCCCGCAAAGGCCGCTGAACCTGCCGCTAAACTGGCCAAGCCAACACCAGCGCCTACATCGGCCGCGAGTGGTCCAATTCTTCCCATTGTGATGTTCCGCGGCACCCCGGCACCTCCCTTGCCCAAGCCGGCCTTTGTATCGATGCAGCCCGTGCCACTGGCCCTGCCGCCAGAAGCACCCCCAGCCAGCGTGCCCGCGCCAACCCCGCCAATGGCGCAACCGATTGCTGCACCCGCTGTTCCTCCCGCTGCTCCGCCCGCAGCAAAGCCCATGACGCAGGCCAAGCGCGAGAAACCTGCAGGGCCCTTCAAACGTATCTGGCGCGACACCAAAAAATCTGTGGTGACCGATATCCCAGAGGCCTTGGCCGATTCCTTGCCTTGGGTAGACCGGGGCGACAAGGATGAGCCGATTGAACAGGTCTTGGCGCGCGTGTCGGCAGATTTAAGCCGCGCTTCGGCCAATGATCCTGAGTGGGTCAATCCTGCGGAAAGCGAATTGCGGGAATTGTCCAAACGTCTTTCCACCTTGGCAGAGCCTGCGGCTGACCCCACACCCAGCCCCATGGCAGCCCCGCGCGTCGAAGTCGATGCGGCAGGCCGGCCTTTCCGTCCCAGACCAATTTGGCCCGGCGCTTCTGGCAGGCCGGAAGCCCAATCGCGCCCGACTGCACTTGTAACGGGCAGCAGCCTTCAGCAAGGCCCAGAAGCCCTTGGCCAACGTCTTCCCCCACCAACCGATTGGGTTGAGGAAGAAGAAAAGGGGCCAAAGCCACCGCCCCAGCAAGTCATCGCCAAGCGGGCAAAGCGGCCGACAAAATAGTCCACAAGTTTTAGGCGTTTGGCTGCTGCGCTTGCCAATTGGCAAGGCCTGCGAAACTCGCGAAAACACCCCCATGTCTGGGTCCTGCAGAATAGGGCGTCACGACGGGGAGTTAGGGTTTTGGGTCACGTCATTGTCGTGGGAAATGAAAAGGGCGGGGCAGGCAAGTCGACCTTGTCGGTTCATATTGCCGTGGCTTGCGCCATCTCGGGGTTGAAGGTTGCCGCCCTTGATCTCGATCGCCGCCAGCGCACTTTTGAGCGCTATTTCGAAAACCGGGCGCGCTGGTCCAAATCCAATGACGCAGACCTTCCCACACCCGACTTCTTCTTTTTGACCAAAGCCGCTGCTGAGCGGCGCGATCAGGCTGAAGCGGAAGAAATTGCGGCCACCCAAGCCTTGATCGCGCAGATGCGGGCGAGCCATGATATTGTGATCGTCGATGCGCCGGGTGCTGATACGCCAGCCTCGCGCGCAGCCCATGCCTGTGCGGACACGTTGGTTACGCCCTTGAACGACAGCTTTATCGATTTCGACTTGCTGGCTGAAATCGACCCGGTCACGGGCGATGTGGGCAAGCCCAGCGTCTATGCCGAAATGGTATGGGAGGCGCGGAAGCTTAAGGCTGCGGCTAAAGGTAAGCCAATTGATTGGGTTTTGATGCGCAATCGCTTGTCGCCGCTTGATGCGAAAAATAAGCGCCGTGTTGGCGATGCCTTGGCGGCTTTGGCCCAACGCATTGGCTTCCGCGTAGCACCGGGCTTGTCTGAGCGGGTGATTTATCGGGAAATGTTTACCGCGGGCCTGACGCTTTTAGACCTCACCGATGAAGGGGCTTCTGCCTCCTTCACCCTCAGCCATGTGGCCGCGCGTCAAGAGTTGCGCGATCTGATGTTGGCCCTCAAGCTGCCAAAGATTGAGGGCCAATCCGCAATTGGTTTCTGATCTGCCTTACGGCATGGGTGCCCCGCGCGAGGCCACCAAAATTTGATACCATTCGTTTGGCGTCAAACGGATTTTGGCCACTTCGCGGGTCTCTAGAATACGCGCTGGATTTTGTGTGCCGACCAAAGCAATCGGCTGGCTTGGATGGGCAGCCACCCATGCGTAAGCCACCGACGTGCGCGAGACCCCATGCGTTGCAGCAACAGTGTCGAGGGCTGCGATCACCGCTTTGGTGCGGGCATCATCGCCATCCTTGGCCAAGCGGCCACCGCCCAAAGGCGACCACGCCAAAACCGATGCGCCAATCTCCATCGCAAGATCCAACGTCCCGTCGGTCATGGCATCAAGCGCGAGGGGCGAGAATTCAGGCTGGAACGACACGATATCGGTGTTGAGGTGGGCAGCTAATGCGCGGGTTTGCGCCACGGTGTAATTGGAAATGCCGAAGGTGCGGATTTTGCCGGCTTGGATCAGATGATCCACCGCGCGGGCGATTTCAGCGGGATGGGTCAAAAGGTCTGGGCGATGAATTTGCCACAGATCGAGATAGTCGCACTTGAGGCGGCGCAGCGAGGCTTCACATGCTTTGACCAGATAGTCATAGCTCGAATTATAGGGGGTGGGCGGGATAATGCCGCCCTTGCTTGCCAGAACCATTTTTGAGCGCAAGTCAGGGGCTTGCTTGAAAACCTCACCCAAAAGCGCCTCGGCATCCCCAAAGCCCACTTGTGGGTTTTTGAAGCCGTAAATGTCGGCGGTGTCGAAAAAATTGATCCCCGCTTCAAAGACCGATTCCACAAGTTTTTGCGCGGCCTTCACCTCAATGCCAGCAAAACGCCACATGCCCCAGCCGAGGCTCGTAATCATCAAATCGCTTTTTCCAAGGCGGCGCAGATGGGTTGGATCGATGGAGGACATGAACTCTTTTTCTTTCTGGTGAAGCGGAAAGGATAGGGTGGGTGTTCTAGCCCAACTTGCAACAGGCTCGCTAGCCATGCCATGTCTTGGGCTGCATAAGGGGACGTGCGCACACGCGCCATAAAGGGGAGGTTTTCGATGCGCAAACGATGGATTTGGCTTGCAGCACTTGCGATTCCTCTGGTGGCAGTGATGGCTTGGCCAGCGCCCCCCCCTGTTAGCCACCCTTATTTTGCTGATCTTCGGCCAGGCGCGGTGGAAAACATCGCCCATGGGGGTGGCCAAGGCCACGCACCGCCTGACACGCTGGAAGCCCTAAAGCTTGCCGATGCGATGGGAGCCGATGTGCTTGAGATCGATCTGCAACTGACCAAGGATGGCGTCTTGGTCTTGCATCATGACGACACGTTAGACCGTATTACCGACATGAAGGGCCCGATTGCGGCCAAGACCTGGGCAGAGTTGCAACAGGCTGATTCTGGCTATCATACCGTCATCAATGGCCAGTCCTTTCGGGGCAAAGGCATTAAGATCGCCCGTCTGGAACAGGCGTTTCAGCAATTTCCGGGTCGGCGCTGGGTCATTGAAATCAAGAATGACAATGAAGCAGCCAGTACCCGCCTCTGCCAATTGATCAGCCAGTTTGACGAAACCAATCGCGTGATTGTGGCCTCGTTTCATGATGGGGCGATGAAAACCTTCCGTAAGGCGTGCCCGAAAGTTGCCACGGCATATTCGACAGGCGAGGTCCGTCTTTTTTTAATCGCCTCTCACTTGCGCCTCTCGCGCTTTGTTCATTCGCCCGGTGTAGCCCTCCAGATACCCACCCATGCAGCGGGCTTTGATCTGACCAATCGCCATTTTGTTGAGACGGCCAAGGCACGCGGGATCAAAGTCCAATATTGGACGATTAATGATCCCCAAGAGATGCGCATGCTGATTGAAGCCAATGCGGATGGCATCATGACCGATTATGTGGATCGCTTTCAAAAGGCTTGGGCTTCTCCGCGCCCTTAGACATAGGTCGCACTTGTGCTACCGACGGCCTGTGACACGCAATTTAGGGATAAATCTTGATGGGAAAGACTGCCCTTATCACCCATATGGCCTGTTTTGAGCACCGCCCGCCCGCGGGCCATCCTGAATCGCCCGAGCGTTTGCGCGTTGTGCTGGAAGCTTTAAATGAGACCGCTTGCCCCGATCTGATCCGCGTTCAAGCGCCGCTTGGACAGATTGAAGATATTGCACGGGTACATCCCTTGGCCCGTATTGAGGAAATCATCGGCCTGGAACCCGCAGCAGGCGCCCGCAGCCATCAGCTTGATCCAGATACCTATGTGTCGGCTGGCTCGATTGAGGCAGCCCAGCGCGGCGTAGGTGCCGTGATTGCCGGGGTAGATGGGCTGATGAAGGGGGCGTTTGATCGGGCCTTTTGTGCGACGAGGCCCCCTGGCCATCACGCCGAAGCAGCGACACCCATGGGCTTTTGCATTTGGAATTCCGCCGCCATTGCGGCCCTTTATGCGCGCGAAACTTACGGCCTAAAGCGGGTAGCACTTGTGGATTTCGATGTTCATCACGGCAATGGCAGCCAAGAATTGGCCGAGCGCGACCCAGACTTTTTCTATGCCTCAATCCATCAAGGCGGCATCTATCCAGGCTCTGGCTTTGCTGACGAGCGCGCCGCGGGTAATCTGGTCAATGTCCCAGTCCCGGCTGCCACGGCCAGTGCGGATTGGCGGGCTGCTGTGGAAAGCCAAATCTTGCCTGCTTTGGTCGATTTTGAGCCAGAAATCCTGATCGTATCGGCCGGTTTTGATGGGCATCGCCTTGACCCCTTAGCAGGCCTAAACCTTGAAACAGATGATTATCGCTGGATCACTGAACGATTACTGGACGTTTCACAGGGAAAACTTGTATCGACTCTTGAGGGCGGCTACCACTTGCAGGCATTAGCTGCATCTGTTTTGGCGCATGTGCAGACTTTACAAACTTACAAACCACGCTCTGGGGGCGGATTAGCGGGTGTTTGAAACCAAATTGGATGATCTCGGATCACAGGCCGATTCGCGCGTGGCCCCACGCCCTGCGCCGCCTGTGGCATCGAGTGATACGCCGATGATCGTGATTGCGCGTCATGGAAGGCCCGCACTCAATCGGCACATCTGGATCAATGCGGACCAATATCTTGATTGGTGGGCGCAATATGATGCCGGTGGCTTGGCCGAAGGCCAAATCGTGCCCAACGGCCTGATCCAAGCCTTGCAGGCGTGTAAAACGATTGTCTCCTCTACCCTGCGTCGCGCCTTAGAGACGGCCGCGATGGCAGCACCGGGGCGCGAACTGATTGTCGATCCCTTATTTGTTGAGGCACCCCTGCCACCGCCAGCCTTGCCCGACTTTATTCTGTTTCGCCCGCGATTTTGGGGCGTGATCTCGCGCATCACTTGGTTCTTTGGCAATCATCGCGGCCAAGAAAGCCGCCAAGAGGCAGAGCTTCGTGCTCAACGGGCCGCTGAATGGTTGATCGCAGAAGCCGAGAAATCCGGCAGTGTTGGGCTCTTGGCCCATGGCTGGTTTAACCGGATGATGCGGCCGCATTTATTGGCCCGGGGGTGGGTTTGTGTCTATGACGGTCGCGACTCCCACTGGTCGCACCGCGTCTATCGACCCAAGCCGCATTAAATCCTCTTGCCTCGTTGCCCATAAGCGTCGCACAGTCTAGGAAGAAATCGATAGAGGGATGTCGTAATGTCGGTTGAACCAGAATCCATGCAGGCAGCGATTGCAGACTTGAGTTTTGAGGCTGCGCTGGAGGAACTTGAGTCCCTCGTGGCGAAACTGGAATCCGGTCAGGCAAGCTTGGAGGAATCTATCAGCCTCTATGAGCGCGGGGCACTTCTCAAGGCCCATTGCGAAGATCGCCTGAAACGTGCCCAGATGCGGGTTGATCAGATTGTTGAAAGCCCACAAGGTGTTAGCCTTGAAGCTGCACGCATAGGATAAGGTCTAAGGGCATGGACCTGGCGGTCGATCTCGAAAAGCGTCTCGAAGAAACAGCTGATCGCATCACGGTCGCTTTAGACACGTTGATTCCGCGTGTTCAAGGCCCAGAAGCCCGCTTGATGAGCGCCATGCGCTATGCGGCTTTGGGGGGTGGCAAGCGGCTGCGTCCCTTCTTGGTGTTGGAAACAGGCAGGCTATTTGGCGTTGATGAACGGTG